>NZ_JBFUJV010000016.1:0-108915 GCF_056401175.1 Nocardioides sp. P4_G10
CGGCGGCATGGAGCGCCGCGATCTCTTCACGCTGTTCGAAACTCAAACGCGGCCTGAGTATCGCCGGCGGATCACACGGGGGCATCACCCCACCACGCTCGCGGTACCAATCCATCCCCGCGAACCGCGACGCGCCAACCCTCTGCGCCGCCTCCGCGACCGTCAGCCCCTCGCGTACAAGACACCAGAACTCACGACGAACCTGCTGCGGAAACACCCGCCGAGCCGCCATCACAGACACCCCTTCATCACGAGGTGTTGCATCCAGACCTTGAACCCAAGCGAGCCGAATGTGGGTGGCGCACCGCCCACGGGCGTGTCGTTCGGGGCTCGCCGTACGAGCGGTGGCTGAGCCACGTTCCGGGCGAGCCGAATGTGGGTGGCGCACCGCCGACGGGCGTGTCGCCGAGGACTCGCCGCGTGCGACCGCAGGCCGCTGGTCCGCTCAGCCGACCAGCTCGTCGACCGTCCGGGTCGACTCGTGGTCCGGGGTCGTGGTCGAGGCCCGGCCTGCGCGGGTGCGCGGGCGCCACGACCTGCGGCGTCCCACGACGGAGGTCGGCCACCACTCCGCGCGGCGCGCCTCACGCGACGTCACCCCGGCGGCGAGGGACTCCTCGACGAGGACGAGGTCGCCGGCGAGGTGGTCGGCGGTGAAGGTCTCGGGGTCGCGGGCGTAGCGGCTGCGCTCGAGAGCCGAGACGAGCCGGTCGAGGGCCTGAGCCGCCTCGGGGGCCTGGTCGCGACCGCGCCGCGGGCGGTCGGGTCGCGAGCCGTCGTGGACGGGCGTCGCCAGCAGGTGGCCGAGCCACTCGCCGGCGCGTCGGGGCGACCGGCCCACCGGCCAGGCGTGGCCCAGGTCGGTGGCGACGTCTCGGAGCTCGAGCCAGAGGTCCTCGACGTCCCCGTCGAGGCGGCGGCGCCGCCGCGCCGTACGGACCAGCCGGGGCGTGAGCAGCAGGAGACCCACCACCGCCAGGCCGAGAAGGCCGGCGACGATCGGGACCCAGGGGGTCGACGAGGCGCTGCTGTCGTCGGAGGCCGCGTCGGCGGCGGCATCCGCGCCGCGCTCGGGCAGGTCCTCGCTGGGGCGGGCGGCGCTCGGCGTGGGCGTCTCGGTGACCTCGGCGAACTGCGCCTCGGTGTAGTCCGGCGGCTGGCTGGTGCGGGCCTGGGGGGTGGGCTCGAAGCGCACCCAGCCCGATCCCGGGAAGTAGAGCTCGGGCCAGGCGTGCAGGTCGCGCGAGGAGAACTCCCACGAGCCGTTGGTGGCGCGCTCGGGCTCGAGGAAGCCGACCGCCACCCGGCTCGGGATGCCGATGATGCGCGCCATGATCGCCATCGACGCCGCGAACTGCTCGCAGTAGCCGACCCGGTCGTTGAGGAACGCGAGGAGGTCCGCGCTGCCGTCGCCCGCTGACGGGACCTCGCTGAGGTCGTAGCGGAAGCCGCCGTCCTCGCGGAACCACTGCTGCAGCACCTGCGCCTTCTGGAAACGGGTGGGTGCGTCCGCAGTGATGCTCGCCGCCAGCCGGCGGATCTCGTTGTTGAGCGTGCTCGGCACCTCGGTGAAGATCCCGGCCACCGAGCCGGCACCGGACACCGCGGAGTTCATCCGGTCGGCGTCGTACTCGAGCTGGACACCCGTGTAGTCGTAGGTGCTGTCGGCCGTCGTGATGCCCTCGCGCGCGGCGATGACGTCGCGGGTGTTGAGGTCGTAGCGCCAGTCGTTGCCGGCCGCGATCCGCGTCGTCTGCGCCGCGGTGGGCAGCCACGTCGACGCGAAGTCCGGCCCGACGCGTACGTCGTACTTGAACTCGCGGCGCTGCACGTCGAGGGCTACGCCGTCGAGCGAGGGCAGCGCGCCGGTCGCGGCCTGCGACTCGGGGATCTCGCGATCCCCGGGCGTCCACTGCGAGCCGCTGAACCGGGAGAGGACCGAGATGCGGAGGTAGGTCGGCCTCGGTCCGAGCGTGGTGACCCACAGCAGCGGGATGTCCTCGCCGCGGCGCAGGTCACGGCGCAGGTCGACCATCGGGTCCTGCACCTCGACCTCGCGCGTGCCGGGTCCGTTGCCCTCGAAGACGCTCATGCTCATCGTGGGCACGGCGACGGGCACGACGACCGCGAGCGCGATGGCGGTCGCGCCGAGCGCCAGCGCCGTGTTGCCGATCGCGCCGGTGCGGACCGAGAAGGAGCCCTTCTCGCCCTCGGGTGCGCGGCCCCAGCTGGTGACGTGGTCGCTGTGCTGGATGAAGACCAGGGTGAGGAACAGGCCGGCGATCACGGCGAAGAGCCACCACGACACCGCGTCTCCGGTGACCGCGACCGGCAGGGTGTAGGCGGCGAGCAGCACGAGGCCGGCCACCGGGGCCCGCCGCATGGTGCAGGCGATCAGGTCGACGAGCAGCACGACGAGCGTGCCGCCGATGAGGAGCAACGGGTGCACCGGCGGGACGCCGGACTGCACGGGCGCGGCGTAGCTGCGCGACGTCTCGAGCGCGTCTGACAGCGCGGCCATGAAGGTGTCGACGTTGCTCGGGGTCGGGATGGGCGACCCGGTGGTGGTGCCGAGCACGAGGAGGCCGCCGAGCACGAGCTGGCCGGCGACGATCGCGAGTCCCGGGAGCCGGCTCCAGCGAGCCAGGGCGCCCGAACCGGCCAGGACGACCCCGATGAGGAGCAGTGGGATCGCGACCTCGCCGAAGTCATCGGTCAGGACGCGCCACGAGAGCACGGTCGTCCAGGAGGCCAGGAGCGCGATGCCGGCGATGCGCAGCTGGTGGGGGAGCGTGCTCCACGAGGCCCTCATCGACCGGCTCCTGCCGGTGATGCCGTGGCCCGGCTCTGCATCAGGCCGAGCTCCTGCCAAGCGGTGTCGAGGCGGTCACGCGGGCCGAGGCTGATCGAGCGCCACCCGGTCGAGGTGAGGTGGGCGGCCGCGGCGGGGCCGGGCTGGACGGGCAGGTGCGGAGCCCACGCGTCCACGTCGAGCGCGATCGCCAGGCTCGACGAGGCGTGGTGCTGCAGGCGGCGGAGGAACGGCAGGTCAGGGTCGCCCAGTCCGCCGAAGACCCCGATGGTGAGACCGCCGTGCCCGGGCTCGGCCAGCCACTGGGTGTCGGGCGCGGGGGAGTGGTCGAGCTGCACGACGGCGAGCGCCTCGAGGAGCGGGATGGTGCTGGCCTCCGCGCTGTGGGAGTGCCACTCGGTCTCGCGGCTGTCGCCCGACGCGGTGACCAGGCGGACGGTGTAGCCGTGGTGGGCGAGGTGGATCGCGATCGACGCGGCCGCGGACACGGCGCCCTCGAGCGAGCTGGCCGCTCCCTGTCCGCGATGGGCGATGCCGCGGTTGTCGAGGAACACGGTCGCGCGCGACTGCCACGGCTGCTCCTCGCGGCGGACCATCAGCTCACCCACGCGGGCCGAGCTGCGCCAGTGGACGCGCCGCAGGTCATCGCCGCGCCGGTACTCCCGGACCGTGACGTCCTCCGCGCTGCCAGTGGCGAAGGCCCGGGGACGGTTGTCGCCCGACCCGGTCCAGGCGCCACCGAGCGGGATGCTGGGCAGGGGCGTCGTGCGCGGTGTGACGGTGAGCCGCGCCGTGGCGTGGAACGTCCGGCCGAGCTCGACGAAGCCGAACGGGTCGGTCACCCGCACCGACATCGGACCGATCTCGAACTGTCCGCGCAGCTCCGAGCGCACCTGGTACGTCGCGTGCCGGCGCCAGCCGTGCCCGAGACCCTCGAGGACGAAGCGCGGGCGGGTGCCGAGGACGTAGGGCAGTCGCTCCTCCAGCAGCAGCACGCCCGTGGGCGTGCGCGACTCGTTGGAGACGGTGAGCTCGACGGTCGCGGACTGCCCGGCGACGACGAGCTGGGGCGTGACCGTGCGGACCAGCGAGAGGCGGTAGCGAGACCGCCCGACCCACCAGGCGGTGAGCAGCGGCAGCACCGCGACCAGCACGCCGATGCGTACGACCGAGGAGTGCCCGACCACGATCGCGGCCACGACGGTGGTGATGCCGGCCGCGAGGAACGCCCGTCCGCGGACGGTCAGAGCCGCGAGTGCCTCACGCACGGCTGCCGCGTGGGACCGAGGTCGAGTCGGACGCCGAGGGGACGGGCACGGACTCCACGATCGCGGACAGGATCGCGGCGGTGGTGCGTCCGCTCATCGTCGCCTCGACGTTGGGGAGCAGTCGGTGGGCGAGGACGGGGGACGTGATGCCGTGGATGTCGTCGGGCAGGACGTAGTCGCGTCCCTGCGTGGCGGCGACTGCCTTGGCCGCCCGCACCAGGTGGAGCGTCGCTCGCGGTGACGCGCCGAGGTGCAGGTCGTTGCTGGCGCGGGTCGCGGTGGTGAGGGCCACGGCGTAGCGGTGCACCGCGGTGGACACGTGCACCCGGCCGACGATCTCGATCACCTTGCGGATCTCCCCGGCGTCGGTGACAGGCTCGAGGTCGTCGAGCGGGTTGTGGGCGGTGTGCCCCTCGAGCATGGCGATCTCCGCAGCCTCCACGGGGTAGCCGACCGAGACGCGCGCCATGAAGCGGTCGCGCTGCGCCTCCGGCAGGGCGTAGGTGCCCTCCATCTCGATGGGGTTCTGCGTTGCGATCACCATGAACGGCTTCTCGAGCATGTAGGTCGCGTTGTCGACGGTGACCTGGCGCTCCTCCATGGCCTCGAGCAGGGCTGACTGGGTCTTGGGGGAGGCCCGGTTGATCTCGTCGCCGACCACGATGTTGGCGAACACACCGCCGGGCCGGAACTCGAACTGGCGGGTGTCCTGGTTGAAGATCGAGACGCCGGTGACGTCGGAGGGCAGCAGGTCCGGGGTGAACTGGATGCGCGCCACCGAGCAGTCGATGCTGCGGGCCAGCGCCTTGCTGAGCTGGGTCTTGCCGACGCCGGGCACGTCCTCGATGAGGAGATGACCCTCGGCGAGGAGGACGACCAGGGCGGCGTTGACGACGTCGGGCTTGCCCGCGATCACGCGCTCGATGTTCTGGCGCACGGCGCCGGTGACCCGCCGAACGGTGTCCAGGTCGGGCGCCTGCTCGGAAAACCCAGTCGTCACGTTGTCCGTCCCCTCGTACGTGCTCGTCCCCACGGTATGTGGTGCGCGCAACATACCCGTCCGGCCCCACCCACGCGGCTCCTCGTCGCGGGCGTCACCCACCCGGGCTACCCCGGTTCCCCCACTTCGCCCCACCGCTGGCGGCCCGATCTCCCCACCGGCGCTCCACCTGGCCTGCCGGCGACCCCTCCTGAGCGTGGATCGGCGCTCCTCCACGCCTGATCGAGCGCTGGAGCGGTTCGGGCCGGCCGCGCCGGCAACGCCACGAAAGCCCGAAATTCGTGCGTGAAACACGCGTGATCTGGTTGACGGTGGAGCGAAGTGGAGTACTGTGGTGCGAAGTGGGGGACAGGGTCGATCTGCCCGCCGAGCAGGGGAGGTACCGGATGTTCTTCGGCACCTACACGCCCAAGCTCGACGAGAAGGGCCGGCTCTTCCTCCCGGCGAAGTTCAGGGACGAGCTGACGGAGGGACTCGTGGTGACCAGAGGTCAGGAGCGCTGCCTCACCGTCTGGTCCCTGGCCGACTTCGAGAAGCTCACCGACCGGCTCCGCGAGGCGCCGGTCACGCAGAAGAACACCCGTGACTACGTCCGCATGCTGTTCGCCGCCGCCAGCCAGGAGGTGCCGGACAAGCAGGGACGCATCAACATCCCGGCACCGCTGCGGGAGTACGCCTCGCTCCGCAAGGAGTGCGTCGTCATCGGGTCGATGAACCGGATCGAGATCTGGGACCCGACCTCGTGGGCGACCTACTCCGAGGAGCAGGAGCAGAAGTTCTCCGAGCTCAGCGACGAGGTCTTCCCCGGCATCTGAGCCAGCACCGCCCGACAACTCCACAGCTGACATCGCGACCCGTATCACCAGGTCTCGAGCCCGCTCCTCGCGTGGCCATCTGGGGCACTTCCCCGGCACCAGAGGGCACCCACCCCGAGAGGGGCAGAGGAGCGGGCAGGGACCTGGTGCGGCGGCTCGCCCCGTGCCACACGACGGGGAGTGTCAGCCGCACCGCCAACCAGCAGCACCAGCCAGCACATCCGCAGCACACCAGTGGGGTCGAGACCATGAGCACCACCCAGCCCGTGGGACGCACGGCAGCGGCACCGCCGCTGCGGGTGCGCGACCAGGCGCGCGAGGCGGCTGCCCTGATCGCGTTCTCGGCCGCCACGGCCTGCGGCCTGGCGCTGGCCCTGCTCCTGCTGACCCACCTGGGCTCCCAGGGCTGAGCAGATGACGACTCCCCGCCACGCCCCGGTGCTCCTCGACCGGGTCGTCGCCCTGCTGGCGCCTGCGCTCGAGGCCCCCGGCTCGGTCTACGTCGACTGCACGCTCGGCCTCGGTGGCCACAGCGAGGCCGTCCTCGAGCGCCTCCCGAACGCCCGGGTCATCGGCATCGACCGCGACCCGGTCGCCCTGCAGATGTCGAGCGAGCGGCTCGCGGCGCACGGTGACCGCTTCACCGCCGTGCACGCGGTGTACGACGAGCTTCCCGAGGTGGTCGGCTCGCTCGGCCTCGACCACGTCGATGCCGTCTTCTTCGACCTCGGCGTCTCCTCCATGCAGCTCGACGTCCGCGAGCGCGGCTTCGCCTACTCCGAGGACGCACCGCTCGACATGCGGATGGACCCGACGACCGGACGGACCGCGGCCGAGCTGCTCAACACCGCCACGGCCCAGGAGCTGACTCGCATCCTGCGGGAGTACGGCGAGGAGAAGTTCGCCAGCAGGATCGCCCGCGAGGTGGTCCGCCGACGCGAGACGACGCCGTTCACCACCAGCGCCGACCTCGTCGAGCTGCTCTACGCATCGATCCCCGCCCCGGCGCGGCGTACCGGTGGCCACCCCGCCAAGCGCACCTTCCAGGCGCTGCGGATGGCCGTCAACGACGAGCTCGCCGTCCTGCGCCGCGCGATCCCCGCCTCCATCGAGGTCATCGGCGTCGGTGGTCGCGTGGTCGTCGAGGCCTACCACTCGCTCGAGGACCGCCTGGTCAAGCGGGCCTTCGCCGACGCCACCCGGCTGGACGTGCCGCCGGACCTGCCGTTCGTCCCCGAGGGTGCCGAGCCTGCCCTGCGGCTCGTCACCCGCGGCGCCGAGCAGGCCGACGAGCACGAGATCGCCGAGAACCCCCGAGCAGCATCCGTCCGCCTGCGCGCCGTCGAGCGCGTCCTCCCGTCCTCTCCCTCTTCCCCAGGAGTCGCCCGATGAGCAGTTCCGCCCTGCAGCCCAGGACCCGCGTCACGCGGATCGCCCAGGAGGCGGTCGACAAGGCCCGTCTCACCGTGGTGCCGCGCGTGCGGTCCCGCGCGCCGCGGGTGCCGTTCATGACGCTGGTGAGCCTGGTCCTGGTCGGCGGCATCGTGGGACTGCTCCTCTTCAACACCTCCATGCAGCAGGCGTCGTTCACGGCGTCCGCCCTCGAGTCGGAGGCCGACACCCTCGCCGCGCGCGAGCAGACGCTGCGGATGGAGCTCGACGAGCTCCGCAACCCGCAGCGCGTCGCGACCCAGGCGCAGACGATGGGCATGGTGATCCCGTCGGCCCCGGTGTTCCTCGACCTCGAGACGGGCAAGACCACCGGCGTCCGGACGCCGGCCACCCGGGAGAATGCCATCCAGCTGCAGCCGCCGGCGCCGATCAAGCCGGCGATCCTCGCGCCCGAGCCGACGTACGTCGAGGTCCCCGCCGCTCCCACTGTCGAGGAGCAGGCCACGACGGACCCCGGGGTGGCGAACGCCAAGCCCCGCAAGAACCGCAACCGCTGACGGCGCGGTCACGCCGTTCGACGGCACCGCACACCTAGATTGTCGAGCAGGTCGGATCCGGCAGGGAGCCGACGGGAAATGAGGAGACCAGTGCCGAGCACCCGCACCAGGCGCGGCGCCTCGCGCGGCGCGCCGATGCTGCGACTGCGCATCGGGTTCGTCCTCATCGCGATCGTCCTCTCCTTCTTCGGTGCGAGGCTCGTCCAGCTCCAGGGCGTCGACCCGCGCTCGTACGCCGTCCGCGCGGCCGCCGAGGGTGCGGTGCGGCTGCCACTGGTGGCGGAGCGGGGCGACATCCTCGACCGCAACGGCGTACCCCTGGCCGACTCGGTCAAGGGCAAGATGGTCATCGCCGACCCCGACCTCACCGCCGACCGGGCACCCGAGCTCGCGCGCCTGCTCTCGGACCGGCTCTCCGTCGACTACTTCCGGACCCTCACGGCCCTGCGCGGGCGCAAGGAGGGCAGCCGCTACGAGTACGTCGCCCGCCGGGTGCCGAGCACCCTCGCCGGCGACACGCTCGCCGAGCTCGACGCCGCCGGGTTCACCGGCATCAGCCTCCAGGACGACCCGATCCGCTCCTACCCCTCCGGCGACGTGGCCGCCAACCTGCTCGGCTACATGGGCACCGACGAGCCCCTCGGCGGCTTCGAGCGCACCTTCGACAAGCAGCTGGCCGGCGTCGACGGCGAGGCGACGTGGCAGTCCAACTCCGGCAAGGGCGTGCGGATCCCGCTGCGCGAGAGCACGCTCAAGGCCGCGCACAACGGTGCGCCGCTGCGCACCACCATCGACCGCGACCTCCAGTGGTTCACCCAGAAGGTGCTCGCGCAGTCGGTGCGCCAGTACCGCGCGGAGAGCGGGGCCGCGGTCGTCATGGACACCCGCACCGGCGAGATCCTCGCGCTCGCCGACGTGCCGACCTTCGACGCCAACGCGCCGACCGAGGCCGACGAGGACGACCTCGGGTCCCGCGCCCTGAGCGACACCTACGAGCCCGGCTCGGTGGAGAAGGTGCTCACTGCTTCCTCGCTCATCGACGCCGGCAAGGCGTTCCCGCGCCAGCGCTTCAAGGTGCCGCCCAGCCTCGCCCGGCAGGACCGGGTGATCGGTGACTGGTTCGACCACGGCAACATCCGGCTCACGCTCGCGGGGATCATCGCGAAGTCCTCCAACATCGGCACCGTGCTCGCCGCCGACGCGTTCTCCCCGGTCGAGCTGGTGGCCTACCTGCAGAAGTTCGGTCTCGGCCAGCGGACCAACGTCGGTGTGCGCGGCGAGACCCCCGGCATCCTCACGCCGGGCGAGGCGATGACCTCGCAGACCAAGGACCGCGTCGCCTTCGGCCAGTCACTCTCGGTCAACGTCGCCCAGATGGCTGCGGCCGTCAACACGGTCGCCAACGGCGGCGTGCGGGTCTCCCCGAGCCTGATCGCCGGCTCCGCGGTCACCGACGACGGAGTCACCGTCGGCACCGACGAGGCCACCCGCACCCGGGTCGTCAGCAAGCAGGCCGCGCGCGCGACCGCCCGCATGATGGAGAAGGTCGTCGACCCCGAGGACGGTGTCGCGCCCGCGGCGCAGGTGCCCGGCTACCTCGTGGCMGGCAAGACCGGCACCGCCCAGCGGGTCGCCAGCGACGGCACCGGCTACGACGGCAGCACCTCGGTGTCCTTCGGCGGCTTCGCGCCGGCCGACGACGCCCGCTTCACGGTCTACGTCGTGGTCCACGCACCCAAGGTCGACGGGGGCGGCGGCTCGATCGCGGGCCCGGTGTTCTCCCGGATCATGGGCTACGTCCTGGGCCGCTACGGCGTCGAGCCGACCAACGGCACGCCGTCGCGCCTGCCCGTCGAGTGGTGACTCGATACCCTCGGCCGGTGCACGAGCCCGAGAGTGCGACGCGTCCGCAGCAGTCCCCGTCGACCCCTGCGACCGAGCTCGCCGACTGGCTCTCGGCCACGACAGACGTCGCCGTGCACGGTGACCTGGCCGTCGCCGTCTCCGGCATCTCGCTGAGCACCGCACGGGTGCGACCCGGCGACCTGTACGCAGCGCTCCCGGGCGCGCGCGCCCACGGTGCGGACTTCGCCGCGCAGGCCGTCGCGGCCGGCGCCGTCGTGGTGCTGACCGACTCCGCGGGCCTGGACCGGCTCCCGCCGGGCACGCCCGCCCTCGTGGTGACCGAGCCGCGGCGCGTGCTCGGGCGCCTCGCCGCGCGGATCTACGGCGACCCCGCCGCCGGTCTGCGCGTCATCGGAGTGACCGGCACCCAGGGCAAGACCACCACCACCCGCGTGCTCGAGCAGGGGCTCACCGAGGCCGGCGTGACCTCGGCGGCCATCGGCACCGTCGGCACCCGGATCGCGGGGGAGGACGTCAAGACCCAGCTCACGACGCCGGAGGCGCCGGACCTGCACGGCCTCTTCGCGGTCATGCGCGAGCGCGGCGTCGACACCTGCGCCATGGAGGTCTCCAGCCACGCTCTCGTGCTCGGTCGGGTCGACGGCGTCGTCTTCGACGTCGCGACCTTCCTCAACCTCGGTCGCGACCACCTCGACTTCCACGCCGACCTCGACGACTACTTCGCCGCCAAGGCCGGTCTCTTCACCCCCGAGCGGGCCCGGGTCGGGCTGACCAACGTCGACGACGAGTTCGGCCGTCGCCTCCTCGACGTCGCCGGCATCCCGATGTCCACGTACTCCTCCCGCGGTGCCGACGCCGACTGGCGGGCGGTCGACGTCGACCTCACGGCCGGGGGCGCGAGCTTCACGGTCCTCGGCCCCGACGTCGAGCTCCGCACCGAGATCCACGTGCCGGGCGAGTTCAACGTCTCCAACGCGCTGGCCGCCATCGCCTCGGCGGCGCTCGCCGGGCTCGACCCGCGACGGGTGGCCGACGGCATCGCCCGCGTCGGCGGGGTCCCGGGGCGGCTCGAGCAGGTCTCCGCCGGCCAGGACTTCACCGTGGTCGTCGACTACGCCCACAAGCCCGACGCCCTCGAGGCGGTCCTCGCCACCCTGCGACCGCTGACCGACGGCCAGGTCGTCGTCGTGGTGGGCGCCGGCGGTGACCGCGACACCGTGAAGCGTCCGGTGATGGGGGAGATCGCCGCGCGGCTCGCCGACGTGGTGGTGGTCACCGACGACAACCCCCGCACGGAGGACCCCCCGTCGATCCGCGCCGCCGTCCTGGCCGGCGCCCGCGGCCCCGCCGAGGTCGTCGAGGTGGGCGACCGTCGGCTCGCGATCCGTGAGGCCGTACGCCGTGCGCGTCCCGGCGACGTGCTGCTGATCGCCGGCAAGGGCCACGAGACCGGCCAGGAGGTCGGCGACGTGGTGCACCCGTTCGACGACCGCGTGGTCGCTGCCGAGGAGGTCCGGGCGCTCGCGGCCGGCCGCGACGGCGCCGACGTGCCCGGGAGCGACGCATGATCGAGATGACCCTGGACCAGATCGCCGACGTGGTCGGCGGCACCGCCCACGGCGAGGCGGTCGTCGTCGGCGGCGCGTTCGTCGACACCCGCACCCCGGAGGACGGCGGTCTCTTCGTGGCCGTGGCCGGCGAGCGGGTCGACGGCCACGACCTGGCCGGGGCCGCCGGTGACGCCGGTGCCGTGGCGGTGCTCGGCAGCCGGCCCACCGAGCTGCCCACCGTTGTGGTGGACGACGTGACCGCGGCGCTCGGGCTGCTCGCGCGCCACGTCGTGGACCAGCTGCCCGAGGTCGTCGTCCTCGCGATGACCGGCTCCCAGGGCAAGACCGGCACCAAGGACTACCTCGCCCACCTGCTGTCCGAGGCCGGGCCCACCGTCGCGACCCGCGGCAACTTCAACAACGAGCTGGGCGTGCCGCTGACCGTGCTCCGGGCGACCCCCGACACCCGCTACCTCGTGGTCGAGATGGGCGCCCGCGGCGTCGGGCACGTCGCCGAGCTGTGCGCCATCGCGCCGCCCCAGGTGGCCGCCGTGCTCAACGTCGGCACCGCCCACATCGGGGAGTTCGGCAGCCGCGAGGCGATCGCGCAGGCCAAGGGCGAGATCGTCGAGGCGCTGCCCGCCGACGGCACCGCCGTGCTCAACGCCGACGACGACCTCGTGGCCGCGATGGCCGGGCGCACCGCGGCGCAGGTCGTCACGTTCGGGGGCCCCGCGGATGGCCCGGCCCCCGACGTCGCCGTCAGCGAGGTCACCACCGATGAGCTCGGCCGACAGTCGTTCGAGATGGCCCACCGCGGCTCCGGCGCCACCGTCCACCTCGCCCAGGTCGGCGCCTACCAGTGGCGCAACGCCGCGGCGGCCGCCTCGATGGCCCTCGCCGCGGGCCTCGACCTCGACACCGTCGCCGACTCGCTCGCCGACGCCGTCCCGGCCAGCCGCTGGCGGATGGAGCTGGCCGAGCGGCCCGACGGGCTCGTCGTCATCAACGACGCCTACAACGCCAACCCCGAGTCGATGCGGGCGGCGCTCGAGACCCTGGCCGGCATCGGAGACCGCACCGGTCGGCGTACGGTCGCCGTGCTGGGCCAGATGCTCGAGCTCGGCGACGGAGCCGCCGCGGCCCACCGGGAGGTGGGGGACTACGCCGCCCGGGCCGGGGTCGACGTGCTGCTCTCCGTCGGCGACGACGCAGCGGGGATCTCACGGGGTTTCGACGCCGCCGGAGGCGGGGGAGTGACCATCACCACGGCGGGGCGTGACGAAGCGGTCGACTGGCTGCGGCACAATGTCTCGGCTGCTGATGTCGTCCTGGTGAAGGCATCGCGGGGGGCGGCGCTGGAACTGATCGCCGACGACCTCCTGACCGGGAGCGGCAAGGAAGGAACCACCACATGAGAGCCATCCTGTTCGGAGGAGGACTCTCCCTGCTGATCTCCCTGCTCGGCACGCGCTACGCGATCCGGTTCTTCACGCGGCAGGGATTCGGGCAGCCGATCCGCGACGACGGCCCGACCACCCACCACGTCAAGCGCGGTACGCCGACCATGGGCGGCGCGGTCGTCGTGCTCGCCACCGTCGTCGGCTACTTCGCGGCCAAGCTGATCACCGGTCAGGCGCCCACCGCCTCGGCGCTGCTGCTGATCTTCCTGCTGGTGGGGCTCGGCGTCGTCGGTTTCCTCGACGACTTCCTCAAGGTCAGCCGACAGCACAGCACCGGCCTGCGCAGCCGCGCGAAGATGATCGGCCAGACGGTCGTCGCCCTCGTGTTCGGAGTGCTCGCCCTCTCGCCGGTGCTCGAGGACGAGCGCGGCTGGCGTCCTGCGTCGAACCACATCTCCTTCATCCGCGACTACGAGCGGTTCGCGCTCCCCGCGGTCCTGGCGCTGCTGCTCATCTGGTTCATCGTCACGGGCTTCAGCAACGCGGTGAACCTCGCCGACGGCCTCGACGGCCTCGCGACCGGCTCGTGCATCCTCATCTTCGCGGCCTACACGCTGGTCAACATCTGGCAGAACAGCCAGTCCTGTGCGCTGGAGGCGGGCGCCAAGTGCTACGAGGTGCGTGACCCGTTGGACCTCGCCGTCGTCGCCGCCGCCCTCACCGGCGCCTGCTTCGGGTTCCTCTGGTGGAACGCCTCGCCGGCGCAGATCATCCTGGGTGACACCGGCTCGCTGTCGCTGGGCGGCGCGATGGCCGGCTTCGCGATCATGACCCGCACCGAGCTGCTGCTGCTGGTCATCGGCGGGCTGTTCGTCGTCATCACGCTGTCGGTGATGATCCAGGTGTCGGTCTTCAAGGTCAGCCGGGCGAGCGGGCTGTTCCGGAGCATCTTCAAGGTCCAGGCCGGCCACCGGGTCTTCCGGATGACGCCCCTGCACCACCACTTCGAGATGCTCGGCTGGGAGCAGGTGACCATCGTCATCCGCTTCTGGATCGTCACCGGGCTCGCCGTGGCCACCGGTCTCGGCATCTTCTACGCCGAGTGGGTCGCCGGCGTTGGGTGAGCAGGCTCCCGGCGGGGTGCGCGTCGACGACCTCGGCCGCGCCAGCGACTGGTCCGGCGCACGCGTCGTGGTCGCCGGGTTCGGCGTCTCCGGCTTCGCCGCCGCCGACAACCTCCTGTTCCTCGGCGCGCAGGTGACGGCTCTCGACGAGTCGACCAGCGACGAGAAGGCCGAGAAGGCCGAGCTGCTGGAGACACTCGGCGCGACCGTCCGGCTCGAGCCGGGCGCGACCGACGTGCTGCCCGACGACGTCGACCTGGTGGTCACCTCACCGGGCTGGAAGCCGACCGCGCCGCTGCTCGCCCAGGCCACCGAGCGCGGGATCCCCGTGTGGGGCGAGGTCGAGCTGGCGTGGCGCCTGCGCGACCCCGACGCCGCCGCACCGTGGCTGGCCGTCACCGGCACCAACGGCAAGACCACGACGGTGCAGATGCTCCAGTCCATCCTCACCGCCGCCGGGCTCCGGGCCGTCGCGGTGGGCAACGTCGGCCTGCCGATCGTCGAGGCCGTGATGGACCCCGAGCCCTATGACGTCCTCGCCGTCGAGCTCTCCAGCTTCCAGCTCCACTACACCCGCTCGATGGCCGCGGAGTCGGCCGTCGTGCTCAACATCGCCGAGGACCACCTCGACTGGTACGACGACGAGCCGGGCGTGGGCACCGACCCGGGCGCCCGGACGGGCATGGAGGTCTACGCCGCCGACAAGGCGCGCGTCTACGCCGGTGTGCAGCGGGCCTGCGTCTACAACCTCGCCGACCCTGCCACCGAGGACATGGTCCGCGAGGCCGACGTCGGCGAGGGCGCGCGTGCCGTGGGCTTCACCCTCGGCATGCCGTCCGCCGGCAACCTCGGTGTCGTGGAGGACCTCCTCGTCGACCGGGCGTTCATCGAGGAGCGCGCGACCAGCGCCGCCGAGCTCTGCACGCTGGGCGACCTCGCCTCGCCCGCCCCGCACTTCGTCGCCAACGCCCTGGCCGCCGCCGCGCTCGCGCGAGCCCACGGCGTCAGCCAGCAGGCGGTGCGCGACGGGCTGCGCGCGTTCCGCCCCGACGGCCACCGGATCGCCCACGTCGCGGAGGCCGACGGCGTGACCTGGATCGACGACTCCAAGGCCACCAACCCGCACGCCGCCCAGTCGTCCCTCTCCGCCTACGAGGACGTCGTGTGGATCGCGGGCGGCCTCGCCAAGGGCGCTCGGTTCGACGACCTGGTGGCCGCGGTGGGCGGCCGGCTGCGTGGTGTCGTCCTGCTCGGCCGGGACCGCCAGGTGGTGGCCGACGCACTTTCGCGACACGCGCCCGATGTGCCGGTCATCGATGTGGGCGCGGACGAGACTGGGGATCCGATGGAGCGCGTGGTCGACGCGGCTGCCGGGCTCGCCAGGTCCGGTGACACGGTGTTGCTCGCGCCGGGGTGCGCCTCCATGGACATGTTCGCCAACTACGGCGCCCGCGGGGACGCGTTCGCGGCCGCCGTGCACCGCAGGATCGACCGCACCGACTAGCCACCAGCCGCCACCAGAGGGGAGCGCGAGCAGTGACCACCGCGAACCCCGAGGACGTCCCGGGCGACTCCTCCGGCGGCCGCGCGCCCCTGGGCTCCGGCGTCGTCGCGGCCTGGCACGCGGTGCGCGACACCGTCTCCGGCGCGTGGCGCGGGCTGCGCGAGGCGGCCGACAAGCCGCTCGCGTCCTACTACCTGCTCCTCGGCGCGTCCGCGCTGCTGCTCACCATCGGCCTGATCATGGTGCTCAGCGCGTCCAGCGTCCGGTCCTACCTCACCTACGACGACTCCTACGCGGTCGTGAAGCGGCAGCTGCTCTGGGTGGCTATCGGCCTGCCGGCCGCGTGGGTGGCGTCCAGGATGCCGATCAAGCACGTGCGTCGGCTGGCCTATCCGGGCTTCGTCTTCGCGCTGGTCCTGCTCGCGCTGGTGGCCCGCTTCGGCGTGCTGATCAACGGCAACAAGAACTGGCTCGCCGTCGGTCCGTTCACCATGCAGCCTGCCGAGGTCGCCAAGCTCGCCATCGTGCTCTGGGCGGCCAACATCTACGCCCACAAGGAGCGCCGCCTCGGGGAGCTGCACCACCTGCTGGTGCCCGTCGTGCCGGGCCTGCTCGCGGTCATCGCTCTCGTGCTCGTCGGCCGTGACCTCGGCACCGCGATGGTGCTCGGCGTGATCATGCTGGGGATGCTCTGGGTCGTCGGTGCGCCGATGCGTCTCTTCGCCCTCAGCATCTCCGTGCTCGGGGCCGCGGCCGCCGCCCTGGCCGCGATGGACCCCGAGCGGCTCCAGCGCATCACCCACTTCACCGACCCGTTCAAGGACTACACCGACACGGGCTGGCAGCCCGCCCACGGCCTCTACGCGCTCTCGAGCGGCGGCTGGTTCGGCCAGGGCATCGGGGCCTCGACCCAGAAGTGGGGCGACCTCCCGGAGGCCCACACCGACTACATCTTCGCCGTGCTCGGCGAGGAGCTCGGCCTGGTCGGCACGCTGCTCGTGGTCGGCCTGTTCTTCACGATCGCCTACGCCGCGATCCGGGTCGCGCTCAGCACCGAGGACCCGTTCGTCCGCTACGCGACGTTCGGCATCGTGGTCTGGCTGCTCGGCCAGATGATGATCAACGTCGGCATGGTGCTCGCCGTCCTGCCGGTCATCGGCATCCCGCTCCCGATCGTGTCCTACGGCGGGTCGGCCCTGCTGCCCTCGCTCGTGGCCCTCGGGCTCGTGATCGGCTTCGCGCGCCGCGAGCCACAGGCCGCTGCCGCGCTCGCCGCACGCCGCCGCAACCGCTCCGCCGGACTCTCCGCGGGTCCCGCTCGCTAGATTTGCCCTCGATGCGCGTACTTCTCGCCGGCGGCGGCTCCGCCGGCCACACCTCGCCCCTGCTCGCCACCGCCGACGCCCTGCGCCGGCTCGACCCGGCGACCGAGGTCACCTGCCTCGGCACCCGCGAGGGGCTCGAGTCACGCCTGGTCCCCGAGGCCGGGCTGCCGCTCGAGATCGTGCCGCGCGTCCCGCTCCCGCGTCGTCCGGGTCCCGACCTGCTGCGTACGCCGACCCGGTTGCGCGCCGCCCGCGCGGCCGCGCTCGAGGTGGTGGACCGGGTGCGTCCCGACGTCGTCGTCGGCTTCGGCGGCTACGTCTCCGTCCCCGCCTACCTCGCCGCCCGCAAGCGCGGCGTTCCGATCGTGGTCCACGAGGGCAACGCGATCCCCGGCATCGCCAACAAGCTGGGCGCCCGCATGACGACCCACGTCGCCACGAGCTTCCCCGCCACCGACCTGCGCGGCGCGGTGTGCACCGGCCTGCCGATCCGCCGGCTGATCTCGACCATGGACCGCGGCGCGCTGCGCGCCGAAGCCCTGGCCGCGTTCGGCCTCCGCGACGACCTGCCGACGCTCCTGGTCACCGGCGGCTCGCAGGGAGCCGCCCGCATCAACGCGGCCGTGTCCGGGGCGGCGCCCGCCCTGGCCAGGGCAGGCGTGCAGGTGCTGCACGTGGTCGGCCCCAAGCACGAGCTCACCGTCGCGTCGGGGGACGTGCCCTACGTCGTGCTCAACTACGTCGACCGGATGGACCTCGCCTACGCCGCTGCCGACGCGGTGCTGTGCCGCTCGGGCAGCAACACCGTCACCGAGGTCTCGGGCGTGGGCCTGCCGGCGATCTACGTCCCGCTGCCGATCGGCAACGGCGAGCAGGCGCTCAACGCGCGCCCGGTCGTCGACGCCGGCGGCGGCCTGCTGGTCGCCGACGCCGCGCTGACCCCCGAGTGGGTCTCGGCCAGCGTCCCCGGGTTGCTCAACGACGCCGAACGGCTCGCGGCCATGGGCGCCGCGGCCACCGGAGTGATCCCGCTCGACGCCGACGAGAAGCTCGCCCGCATGGTGCTCGACGCAGGGGGCTCGCGCGCATGAGGATCCCGGTCCCGGACGAGGTGCTGCCCGCCGCCGAGCTCGGACGCGTCCACTGCGTCGGCATCGGCGGCGCCGGCATCTCCGCGATCGCCCGGATCATGGCCCAGCGCGGTCTCACGGTCACCGGCAGCGACGACCACGACACCCCCTTCCTCCCGGCGCTGCGCGAGCTCGGGGTGACCTGCCACCTCGGCTACGACGCCGCCCACCTCGGTGACGCCGACACGCTCGTCGTGACGACCGCGGCGCGCGAGGACAACCCCGAGGTCCTCGAGGCGCGACGGCGGGGCCTGCGGATCCTGCCCCGTTCCGCCGGGCTCGCGGCGGTCATGACCGGCTCCCGCGTCCTCGCCGTGGCCGGCACCCACGGGAAGACGACGACCACGGGGCTGCTCACCTCGGCGCTGCTCGCGGCGGGCGTCGATCCGTCGTACGCCGTCGGGGGCGTGCTGGCCGCCACCGGTCGCAACGCCGACGCCGGTGCCGACGACCTGTTCGTCGCCGAGGCCGACGAGAGCGACGGCGCCTTCCTGCACTACCGGCCCCACGCGGCGATCGTCACCAACGTCGAGGCCGACCACCTCGACAACTGGGGCACCGAGGAGGCCTACCACCAGGCCTTCGAGGACTTCGTCGACACGATCGACCGCGACGGCTTCGTGGTCTGCGTCGTCGACGACCCCGGCGCCGCACGACTCGCCGGGCTGGCGCGCGATCGGGGCCTCGACGTCGTGACGGTGGGGGAGTCGGCCGGAGCCGACGTGCGCATCCACGACCTCACGCTCGACGGCTCCACCTCGTCGTGCCGGGTGACCCGCGGCGGCGACGACCTCGGTGAGCTGCGCCTGCGCATCCCCGGTCGCCACTACGTCCTCGACGCGGTCGCCGCGCTCGCGATGGGGCTGCGCCTCGGCCTGCCCTACGACGCGCTCGCCGAGGGCCTCGGCGGCTTCACCGGCACGGGGCGCCGGATGGAGCTCAAGGGCGAGGTCGACGGCGTGCGCGTCTACGACTCCTACGCCCACCACCCCGTCGAGATCCGGGGCGACCTCGAGGCCGCCCGCGCGCTCGCCGGCGACGGGCGCGTCGTCGCCGCCTTCCAGCCGCACCTCGTGTCGCGCACCCGCATCTTCGGCGAGGCGATGGGCCGCGAGCTCGGTGCCGCCGACGAGGTCATCGTGCTCGACGTCTACGTCGCCCGCGAGGACCCGGACCCCGAGGTGACGGGCCTGCTCGTCGCCGACGCAGTCCCGCTCCCGGTCCAGCACGTGACCTACGTCGACGGGCTGGGCGCCGCCGCGCAGGCGCTGGCCGAACGCGCCCGTCCCGGCGACCTGGTGATCACGCTCGGGGCCGGCGACATCACCGGCGTCGGGCCGCGGGTGCTCGACCTCCTCGGGGGTGACTGAGTGGACCGCGAGGCCCCGGAGCAGGGCGGTCGCGGGGCGGCAGGCGTCACGAGCACCAGCATCGGCCGTGACGGCGAGCAGGGCCCGTCGGGCGGGGACGTCAAGCCGCGCAAGGAGGCCGCGGCGACCCGCCGTACGCGTCGCCGCTTCGCCCGTCGGCAGTGGGCTCGGCGCTGGCTGTCGCTGCGCTACGTCCTGGCCCTCCTGCTGGTCGTCGCGCTGCTCGGCACGTCGATCTACCTGGTGTTCTTCTCCACCACCCTGCAGGTCAAGCGCGTCGAGGTGGTCGGCAACAGCCTCCTGAGCGACGCCCGGGTCCGTGAGGTGGCCGATGTGCCGGTGGGCGACCAGCTCGCCCTCGTGGACCTCGGCCGCGCGGACGCCCGCGTCGGATCCCTCGCCGAGGTGGAGTCGGTCGACGTCACCCGCACCTGGCCCGACGTCGTCCGCATCGCGGTCGTCGAGCGCACCGCCGTCGCCGCGGTCGAGCTGGCCGGCAGGCTCCGTGGCCTCGACGCCGACGGCGTGGTGTTCCGCGACTACAAGGCCGTCCCCAAGGGGATGCCGCGCGTCCGCCCGGGGGCCAACGCCGGGACCGACGCGCTGCGCGAGGCCGCCACCGTCGTGTCGGCGCTGCCCGACGACCTGGTCACCCGCGTGGACCACGTCGAGGTCGCCACCGTCGACCAGATCACCCTCGTCATGCGCGACCAGCGCGAGGTGCTGTGGGGGAGTGCGGAGGAGTCGGAGCTCAAGGCGCAGGTGGTCGACAAGCTGCTCGCCGCCCAGAAGGCGCCGTACTACGACGTCAGCGTCCCGGGGAACCCGACCTACCGCACCACGCCCTGACGTGGACCCCGGGACCTCCGGGGGTCGCACGAG
Source organism: Nocardioides sp. P4_G10 (assembly GCF_056401175.1). Classification (NCBI taxonomy): domain Bacteria; kingdom Bacillati; phylum Actinomycetota; class Actinomycetes; order Propionibacteriales; family Nocardioidaceae; genus Nocardioides; species Nocardioides sp. P4_G10. Next base: position 19,999 of record NZ_JBFUJV010000016.1, read on the forward strand.
CAGAAATTCTTTGCCGACACGCGACACGTGGGCGTGTCCGTCCGGGAATCGCGGCCGTCGGTGCCTAGTGTCTGGCGAAAGGCGGGGTTGACATAACTATAACCCTCAGGCTCACGGTTAGGGTTCCGGCGGGCCGCAGAGGGTGTCGACCACCGTCCATCCCCAGACTTCACAGACCCACACAAGGAAGGCCCCGGAGCCGTGGCAGCAGCGCAGAACTACCTGGCGATCATCAAGGTCGTGGGCATCGGTGGTGGCGGCGTCAACGCCGTCAACCGGATGATCGAGGTCGGCCTCAAGGGCGTCGAGTTCATCGCGATCAACACCGACGCCCAGGCACTCCTCATGAGCGACGCCGACGTCAAGCTCGACATCGGTCGCGAGCTCACCCGCGGCCTCGGTGCCGGCGCCAACCCCGATGTCGGGGCGAAGGCCGCCGAGGACCACGCGGACGAGATCGAGGAGGTCATCAAGGGCGCCGACATGGTCTTCGTGACCGCCGGCGAGGGAGGCGGCACCGGCACTGGTGGCGCGCCCGTCGTGGCCCGCATCGCCCGCTCGCTGGGCGCCCTGACCATCGGCGTCGTGACGCGACCGTTCGCCTTCGAGGGCCGCCGTCGCGCCAACTCCGCCGAGGAGGGCATCAGCCAGCTCCGCGAGGAGGTCGACACCCTCATCGTGATCCCCAACGACCGGCTGCTGTCGATCACCGACCGCAGCGTGTCGATCCTCGACGCCTTCAAGCAGGCCGACCAGGTGCTGCTCCAGGGTGTCTCGGGCATCACCGACCTGATCACGACCCCGGGCCTGATCAACCTCGACTTCGCCGACGTGAAGTCGGTCATGGCCAACGCCGGCTCGGCCCTCATGGGCATCGGCTCGGCCCGCGGCGAGGACCGTGCGGTCGCCGCCGCGGAGATGGCGGTCTCGAGCCCGCTGCTCGAGGCGAGCATCGAGGGCGCGCACGGCGTGCTGCTCTCGATCGCCGGTGGTTCCGACCTCGGCCTCTTCGAGATCAACGAGGCTGCCGCGCTCGTGTCCCAGGCCGCCCACGCCGAGGCCAACATCATCTTCGGCGCGACCATCGACGACGCGCTGGGCGACGAGGTGCGGGTGACGGTGATCGCCGCCGGCTTCGACGGCGGCATGCCCAAGCGTCGCTCCGACGGCAACGTGCTGCGCCAGGGCCAGCCGGCCCAGAGCCAGGACGAGACCCGCGCCGCGGCCCAGCAGCTCGCGACCAGGGCACCTGCGCAGTCGCGCAGCGACTCGACGTCCGACCGTCCGGCCACGACGACGTTCGCGCCGTCCCAGCAGCCGCAGCAGTCGACCCAGGCGCCGTCCCAGCCGTCCCAGCAGTCCCAGCAGTCGACCCAGCAGCCCGCCCCCTCGCGGCCAGCTCGTCAGGTGCAGTTCGAGGACGACGACCTCGACGTGCCCGACTTCCTGAAGTGAGGTGACGCAGGACCGTGCCGCTGCTTCACCACCGTGATCGGATCGAAGGCGACCTCGTGATCGAGGTCGCCTTCACCGACGTCTCCCTGAGCCTCGGCGACGCCGCGGACGATGCGGTGCGCGCCGACGCGCTGACGCAGGTCGCCCGGGAGACCGGGGCGGCGCCGGTGCTGATGCACCAGGTGCACGGCGCCGCCGTCGAGTCCGTCGGGTCCGTCGAGCCGGTCGAGGGCGCGGCGAGCGCGCCGTCGTGCGACGCCCTCGTCACCTCGCGGCCCGGCGTCGCCCTCCTCGCCCGGGCCGCCGACTGCGTCCCCGTCCTGCTGGCCGACCCGGCCACCGGGTGGATCGCGGCCGTGCACAGCGGCAGGCCCGGGCTCGCCGGGGGAGTCGTCCCGGCAGCCGTCGCGGCCCTCCACGAGCGGGGCGGCGACCCGACGGTCGCCTGGATCGGGCCCCACGTGTGCGGCGCCTGCTACGAGGTGCCCGCCGACCTTCAGGAGCAGGTCGCGTCGGTCGTCCCCGAGGCGCGCTCAACCACCTCGTGGGGCACGCCGGGTCTCGACCTGGGTGCGGGCGTCCGCGCCCAGCTCGCCGCGGCCGGCATCGACGACGTACGCACCGTCGACGCCTGCACGCGCGAGGACGCGTCCTGGCCGTCCTACCGTCGCGACGGCGATGCGGCGACCAGGTTCGCCGGCGTCATCTGGAGCCACCGATGACCGCGCGCGCGGACGTGCTCGCCGCCAACCTCGACGTCGTACGCCGTCGCATCGCCGCGGCGTGCGCCGAGGCGGGGCGGCCCGAGGACGACGTGTCCCTCGTCGTCGTCACCAAGTTCTTCCCGGCCTCCGACGTCCGCCTTCTCGCCGACCTCGGTGTCACCGACGTGGGGGAGAACCGCCACCAGGAGGCGGAGGTCAAGGCCGCCAAGTGCGCCGACCTCGGCCTGCGGTGGCACTTCATCGGCGGGCTGCAGTCCAACAAGGCCGCGGCCGTCGCGGCCTACGCCGACGTCGTCGAGTCGGTCGACCGCGCCAAGCTGGTCGCACCGCTCTCGCGGGGCGCCCACTCCCGCGGCCACGAGGTCGACGTCCTGCTCCAGGTCAGCCTCGATCCACCGGGGGCCGGCAACCGGTCGGGTGCGGACACCGACGACCTCGCCGATCTGGCGGGTCGTGTGGAGGAGGCCGGCATGCTCCGACTGCGCGGCCTGATGGCCGTCGCGCCGCTCGGGGAGGAGCCCGACGTCGCCTTCGCCCGGCTCGCGGACGTCCGCGCCTCGTTCGTCCGCGACCACCCGGAGGCCACCACGCTGTCCGCAGGGATGAGCGGCGACCTCGAGGCGGCCGTCCGGCACGGTGCGACACACGTGCGTGTCGGCTCCGCGGTCCTCGGTGAGAGGCCCACGGTCCAGTAATGTCCAGAACAGTCAACAGGCACTCGGTCCCGGGTGCCAGGTCTAGCGGAGGAACAGTCTCATGAGCGGCGCGATGCGCAAGATCGGCGAGTACCTCGGCCTGCTCGAGGACACCGGCCACTACGACGACTACGACGGCGACGCCGAGACCTCGGCCCAGGAGGCTGTCGAGCAGCGTCCGGTCCAGCGTGAGCGTCGCCCTGCCCCTGTGTCCGACCTTGCCGAGCGCCGTCGTCCGGCCTCGGTCCAGACGGGAGTCGTGGCTGAGTTGAGCCGCATCACCACCCTGCACCCCCGCAACTACAACGAGGCGCGACTCGTCGGTGAGAACTACCGCGACGGCACGCCCGTGATCATGAACCTCAGCGAGATGGACGACAACGACGCCAAGCGTCTGGTCGACTTCGCCGCCGGCCTGATCTTCGCCACCCGGGGCTCCATCGAGCGGGTGACCAACAAGGTCTTCCTCCTCTCCCCGCCCAACGTGGCGATCTCGGCCGAGGACAAGGAGCGGATGGCCGAGGACGGGTTCTTCAACCAGAGCTGACCCATAATCGTCCCGTGCAAGCCTTCGGTCAGGTCCTCTACGTCATCCTGCTGCTCTTCATCGCGCTGCTGTGGGTGCGTTTCGTCGTCGACTGGGTCCAGGTGTTCGCGCGCCGCTGGGAGCCCAGAGGTCCGTTGCTCGTCGCCCTGGAGGGCGTCTACTCGGCCACCGACCCGCCGATCGTGGCGCTGCGTCGCGTCGTGCCGCCACTGCGGATCGGCCAGGTCGCCCTCGACCTGAGCTTCCTGCTGGTGATGGTGGGAGCATGGCTGCTGCTCAACGTGGTCGCCACCATCTTCGGCCTCTAGAACCATCCGCCACACGGGTCACTGTGCCCGGTGGCATCCCGGGCGCTATTGTCTCCTGACAGCAGAGCCACCGTGATATTCGATCGTGAAAGTTTGGGTGAGGTCATGCCGCTGACGCCTGAGGACGTGAGCAACAAGCGCTTTACGCCTGTCCGCCTCCGTGAGGGCTACGACATGGGCGAGGTGGACCAGTTCCTCGACGAGGTCGAGGCCGAGCTCGCCCGGCTCACCAAGGAGAACGAGGACCTGCGGGCCAAGCTGTCGGCCGCGCAGTCCGGTGGTGCGTCGACGTCCGCCCCCGCGCCTGCGTCGTTCGCCCCCGCCGCTCCTGAGCCGGAGCCCGAGCCCGAGCCGGAGCCGGAGCCCCAGCGGGCCGAGCCGGCCCCCGTCGCCGCCGCGCCGATGCAGACGATGCGCGTCTCGACCGTGCCGGAGGCGTCCAATGCCGCCGCCCGTCTCCTCGAGATCGCGACGCGCAACGCCGACGAGCTCGTCGAGGACGCCAAGAACGAGGCCGACCGCATCGTCGGTGCCGCGCGCACCAAGGCCGAGCGTGTCGAGTCCGAGTCCAAGACCAAGGCCGACCGCATGGAGGCCGACGCCCGCCAGCGTTCGCAGATGCTCGACTCCGAGACCGCCGAGCGCCGCCAGCAGATGTTCGGCGACCTGGAGAAGGAGCGCGACAAGCTCAACAGCGACGTCGAGACCCTCCGCCAGTTCGAGCGCGAGTACCGCTCCCGCCTGAAGACCTACTTCACGCAGCAGCTGGAGGCTCTCTCCACCGGCAGCGAGACGCAGGCTCCCGTCGACAGCGGCAACGCGCCGAAGCGCCTTCGCTCGGTGCTGGGTGACGACGAGAACTGATCACCTGCTCCACGCGTGACGAGAACGACCGCCCCTCGGGGTGGTCGTTCTCGCATTTCGGCGAGCCGAGGTTGGTTCGTCAGGGTGCAGCGGCTAGCCTCCCTGCCACCGTGTGGTTCCCGCCACACCTGACGGATGCTGGAGGCCCTCGGAGATGGCTGGCACCACGCGCAAGTCCTTGGCCGGCACCGCGGCCGCCGCTGCCAAGCGGGTGATCGGTCGCACGCGGGCCGCGGACGGGGCCACGGCCACGAAGGCGTCGGCGAAGAAGAGCGCATCAGCGACGAGCACGGCGAAGAAGAGCACGGCCAAGAAAGCCGCGACGAAGACGGCTGCCGCGGCGACGTCCGCGAAGAAGGCCCCCGCGAAGAAGGCGCCCGCCACCAAGACGGCTGCCAAGAAGGCCCCTGCGAAGAAGGCTCCCGCCGCGAAGGCGGCTGCCACGAAGGCGGCTGCCACGAAGGCGCCGGCGAAGAAGGCACCCGCCACCAAGGCGGCTGCCACGAAGGCGCCGGCGAAGAAGGCACCCGCGAAGAAGACAACCACCAAGGAGACGGCTACCGCGGCGACCCCGGCCAAGAAGGCCGCGGCCACGAAGGCCGCTGCGAAGAAGGCGCCCGCCACCAAGGCTGCTGTGAAGAAGGCCCCGGCCACCAAGGCTGCATCGAAGAAGGCCCCGGCCACCAAGTCTGCATCGACCACCTCGACCCCCACGAAGAAGGCTGCACCCGTGACGAAGGCCGCTCCGACGCCTGCCAAGAAGGCCGCGCCGGCGAAGAAGGTACGCAAGGCCACCCCGGCCACCCTCGTGGTGCTCGAGGGCGAGGACCCGTGGACCAGGACCGAGCTCAACGAGGTCGTGAAGGAGCTCAAGGAGCACCGCGACCGGCTCACCGCGATCGTGGGTGAGTCCGAGCAGGAGCTGGCGGGCCTCATGCGCGACGCCGGTGACGGGGCCGGGCACGACCAGGCCGACGTCGGGGCGACCAGCTTCGAGCGCGACCACGAGCTGACTGTCCTGGCGCGCGAGCGGGAGACGTTGGCGCAGATCGAGCGGGCCCTGGCCCACATCGACGACGGCTCCTACGGCGTCTGTGACTCCTGCGGCAACCCCGTGGGCAAGAATCGGTTGATGGCGGTGCCGCATGCCACACTGTGCATGTCATGCAAGCAGCGCGAGGAGCGTCGCTGAACCACAGCGACCAGGCCGATCCGGTCCCGTCCCGACCCCGCGTGGATGCGCGGCTCGTGTTCGCGGCCGTCGCCCTCCTGGCCTACGGTCTCGACCTCGCCAGCAAGCAGTGGGCCCTGTCCGAGCTGGCCGACGGCGACATCCCGGTCCTCGGTGACTGGCTGACCTTGCACCTGACGTTCAACCCGGGGGCGGCGTTCAGCACCGGCACCGAGTTCACCATCGTCTTCACCTGCCTGGCGATGGTCGCGGTCGTGGTCGTGCTCTGGCTGAGCCGCCGGATCCGCAGCATCGGCTGGGCGTTGGCCCTCGGCCTGCTGCTGGGCGGCGTGGCCGGCAACCTCACCGACCGCATCGTGCGCGAGCCGGAGGCGTTCCACGGCCACGTCGTCGACTTCCTGATGCTGCCCAACTGGCCGGTCTTCAACATCGCCGACGTCTGCATCAACATCGCTGCGGGCCTGATCATCCTCCAGACGTTCCGCGGGGTCGCCCTCGACGGCACCCGCGACTCCGAGCGCGGCTCCGGGCACGAGGCGGCGTGACCACCCACGCCGAGCAGCGCACGGTCCTCGTCCCCGACGGCCTGGCCGGCGAGCGAGTCGACGCCGCGATGGCGCGGATGTTCGGCCTGTCCCGGACCAAGGCCGCCGACCTGATCGCCCAGGGCCTGGTGCACGTCGACGGGGCGGCCGTCGGCAAGAGCGACCGGGTCGACGCCGGTGCGATGCTCGACGTGACGATCCCGGCCGAGCGTGACCCGCTCGAGGTGAAGCCCGAGATCGTGGAGGGCATCCGGATCATCCATGACGACGACGCCATCGTGGTGATCGACAAGCCGGTCGGCGTGGCCGTGCACCCGTCGCCGGGCTGGACCGGTCCCACCGTGGTCGGTCACCTGGCCGGCGCAGGCTTCCGCATCTCCACCAGCGGCGCGAGCGAGCGGCAGGGGATCGTGCAGCGCCTCGACGTCGGCACCAGCGGCGTGATGGTCATCTGCAAGTCCGAGCACGCCTACTCGGTGCTCAAGAACGCCTTCCGGCACCGCACGGTCGACAAGACCTACCACGCGCTCGTCCAGGGCCACCCCGATCCGCTCGCGGGCACCGTCGACGCACCGATCGGCCGCCACCCCCACCACGACTACAAGTTCGCCGTGATGGCCGACGGTCGTCACAGCGTGACCCACTACGAGACGCTCGAGGCGCACCGGTTCGCCAGCCTGCTGGAGGTCCACCTCGAGACCGGGCGCACCCACCAGATCCGCGTGCACATGAGCGCGCTCAAGCACCCGTGCGTGGGCGACCTGACCTACGGGGCCGACCCCACCCTGGCCAAGCGGCTCGGTCTCGAGCGGCAGTGGCTGCACGCCATGCGCCTGGGCTTCGAGCACCCCGAGAGCGGTGACTACGTCACCTACGAGTCCACGCACCCCGACGACCTCGCGCACGCGCTCGACGTCATCCGCGATGAAGACTGAGCTCACCCTCCGTCCCGCCACGACCGACGACCTCCCGGCCGTCGCCGAGCTCCACCTCGCCGCCCGTCGCGGGGCCGGCGAGTCCTTCCCTCCGCCGGCGCACCCCGCCCACGAGGCGCGGGCGTGGGTCGCCGGCTGGGACCTGTCGACGTACGACGTCTGGGTGGCCGAGCGCGGCGGCGAGCCGGTCGGCTACGCGCGCTGGACGTCTACCTGGCTCGACGACCTCTACGTCCACCCCGACCACCAGGGCCGCGGCGTCGGGACCGCGCTCTTCGAGCTCGTCGCGTCGACGCGCCCGGGCGGCTTCTGCCTGTGGGTCTTCGAGTCCAACGCGCCGGCCCGCGCGTTCTACGCCCGGCACGGCTGCCTCGAGCTCGAGCGCACCGACGGCTCGGCCAACGAGGAGGGTGCGCCGGACGTCCGCGTGGCGTGGCCCGGCGCCGATCCGCTGGCCTTCCTGCGCGGGCTGATCGACGAGACGGACCTGGTGCTCGGCGACGTGCTCGCGCGTCGTACGGCGCTGACCCGGGCAGTGCAGGCGGTGAAGCCGTCGACCGAGCGTGACCCCGTGCGCGAGGCGGAGATCGCCGAACGGGTGGCCGGTGTGGCGCCCGAGCTGGGTGCCGAGCGGGTGGCCCGCATCGTCGACGTCATCATCACCGAGTCGCTCGACGCCTCCCGCTGAGCCGACGCCCTGCACGCACGACGACCGGCCACGCCCGGGGTCGGGCGTGACCGGTCGTCGACCAGTCGTGCGTCAGGTGGTGCGTGAGGTGGTGCGTGGTCGGGCGGTGGTCACCAGCCGACCAGGCCCCCCTGCCACTCCTGCAGGTCGGCGAGCTTGGCGACGATGGTGTCGTCCTGCAGGCCGTGCGCCTTGCCCTTGGCCTGCTTCAGGAGGTGCGCGGCCCCGGCGTGGTCGCCGGCCTCGGCCGCCGCCTCCGCGGAGGCCAGGTAGGCGGTCACGTCGCGGCTGAGCTTGGCGTTGCGGTTGCCGCCCTCACCGAGGTCGGCGGTGATCTTCTCGACCTCGGGGAAGGTGACGCAGTTGCCGCCACCCTCGACGACGCCCGCGGTCCACTCGATGCCGCCGAGCAGGTGGTCGAGGAACAGCGGGTCGGTGTAGGAGGAGTCCACGTGGCCGGCGCCCTCGTACCACGAGCGACCGCCCTCGAAGTTGTGGCACCACGCGATCGGGTGGTCGGCGCCCATGGCACCGTTGCCCGGGTTGTAGGTCGACTCGTCGAGGGTGATCAGGACGTGCACGTCCTCGCGCGGGTTGGACGTGAAGTTGTACCACTCGTCGAAGCGCGACCACTCCTTCGGCAGCATGGTCGTCGACGGGTGGTTCGGGCTCTCCACGACCATCGTGGCCTGCTGCTGCGCCGGGTGGTTGCGGAAGCGGGCCGATCCGCCGGTGAGCTCGCTGAACCACGGAACGGCATGCATCTCGTCCGTGGCGGCGTGGAGTCCCACGAAGCCGCCGCCCTGGTGGATGTAGCCCTTGAACGCCGCGAGCTCGGCGTCGTCGAGGGTGCGGGGGCTGGCCGGGTTCTGGCTGTTGGTGCCGTCGACCGGCGAGGCGAACATGATCGTCGCGTATTGCGACAGCGCCTCGGTGCTGGTGAAGGGCGTCGTCGCCATGGACAGGGCGGGCTGGCCGGGGGAGCGACCGATCGGCGGGTCCCAGACGTCGACGGTGAAGCCGTGCTCCTGGCCCAGCTTGATGACCGCGTTGGTCGTGTCGTCGATGTGGGAGTGGCGGAAGCCGAGCGTCTTGCCGACGACCAGCACCTTGTAGGGCTCGGCAGTCGCGGCGGCGCTGGTGGCGGCGGCCGCGTCCGAATCGGCTCCGGCGGAGGCGTAGCCAGCCCCGGTCAGGAGCAGGGCGCCGGCGGCGAGGCCGGTGGTGAGCAGGCTGAGCGGTTTCCTCATGGACTCGTCCTTCGGGTGATGGGGGGGAGTTTGTTTGTATGGAACCCAAACAAATAGGACTAGGTGGAACCGTATGTGACCTACGTCACTCAGGTCAACGCCCCCGTCCAGACTGGGCAACCGGAGGGCCGGGCGGCCGAGCATGATGGCGGGGTGCTGCTCTACGACGACGTGGTGGCCGAGTACCGCGACTTCGCGACCTACGCGGCCGGTGACTCGCCGTGCTTCGAGGAGTGGGCGCTCGGCGTCGCGGAGGACGAGGAGCTCGTGGCCTGGCTCGGCACGCTGCCGCCCGTCAAGCGCCAGCCCAACCTGGTCTTCGCGGCTGCCCGGTGGCACGGTGCCGCCGCCCCGGCGTCGTACGCCGCCCTGCGCGCCGTGCTGATCGAGCAGGAGCCGGCCGTGCGCGCCACCGTCATGGCGCGGGCCACCCAGACCAACGAGGTCGGCCGGCTCGCGACGCTCGTCCCGGTCCTCGGGCTCATCGAGGGACCGGTGTCCCTGATCGAGGTCGGGGCCAGCGCCGGTCTCTGCCTCTTCCCCGACCGCTACGACTACGAGTGGTCACCCCTGGGCGGGCTGCGGGGGAGCGGTGGCCCGCTGCTGGGCGCGCGGGCCACCGGCGACCTGCCCGTCCCCGCCGGCCACCCGCACGTCGCCTGGCGGGGTGGCGTCGACCTCAACCCTCTCGACGTCTCGGACCCCGACGCGATGGCGTGGCTGGAGAACCTGGTCTGGCCCGAGCAGGACGAGCGTCGCGAGCGGTTGCGTGCCGCCGTCGGCGTCGCCCGCCGGGAGCCGCCCGCCATCCGGCAGGGCGACCTCCTCGACCACGTCGCCGACCTCGTCGACGAGGCGGCGCCCCACGGCACCCCGGTCGTCCTCCACTCGGCGGTGATCGCCTACCTCGAGGAGCCGGACCGCGAGCGGTTCCACGACCTGATGTCGGGCCTCGTGGCCGAGGGCCGCTGCCGGTGGATCAGCAACGAGGGGAGGCGGGTCCTGCCCCGCGTCACCGGCGGGCTGGAGGTGCCCTCCGGGCGGTTCGTGACCGCGCTCGACGGCACCCCGGTGGCGTACAGCCACGGCCACGGCCACGCGATCGACTGGCGGTGAGCGTGGCGCCGCCGCGGCGCGGATCGGGTCGGGTGTCCTGTCGGTGGGGCCGGGCACACTGACGTAGGCTGACGGCTCTTCCCCCTCCCTCTGGATGCCCGCTGCGCAGCCAGCACCTGCCCCAACCGTGACACCGTCAGCGACCCCTGAAAGGCGCGGAAGTCTCCTCCATGTCGTCCGGCTCCTCCACCAGTTCCGCGGGCAACTTCGTGCACCTGCACGTGCACACCGAGTACTCGATGCTCGACGGGGCATCGTTGCTCGACGGCCTGTTCGCCCGCACCAGCGAGCTCGGCATGCCGGCGATCGCGATGACCGACCACGGCAATCTCCACGGTGCCTACGACTTCTACCGCCGGGCCAAGCAGCACGGCGTCAAGCCGATCATCGGCATGGAGGCCTACCTCACCCCCGGCACCATGCGCGGCGAGCGCCGCCGGGTCCGCTGGGGACAAGGTGACCTGGCCGAGGAGGGCGGCAAGGACGTCGCCGGCGGCGGCGCCTACACCCACATGACCATGTGGGCCGAGACGACCGAGGGCATGCACAACCTCTTCCGGTTGGCCAGCCTCGCCAGCCTCGAGGGCTACTACTACAAGCCCCGGATGGACCGCGAGCTGCTCCAGCGCTACTCCAAGGGCATCATCGCCAGCACGGGGTGCCTGTCCGGTGAGATCCAGACCCGGCTGACGCTCGGTCAGTACGACGAGGCGCTGCGCGCTGCCGGAGAGTTCCAGGACATCTTCGGCAAGGACAACTTCTACCTCGAGCTGATGGACCACGGCATCGCCGCCGAGCGGGCCACCCGCGAGGACCTGCGCAAGATCGCGGCGACGCTCGGCCTGCCGACCATCGTCACCAACGACACCCACTACACCAACCCCGAGGACGCCGACGGCCAGGACGCCCTCATCTGCGTCGCCTCCGGCAAGCGGCTGGCCGACACCAACCGGCTCAAGTTCGACGGCGGCGGCTACTACATCAAGTCCGCGGCCGAGATGCGCGAGATGTGGGCCGAGATCCCCGACGGGTGTGACAACACCCTCGAGATCGCCGAGCGGTGCAACGTCGAGTTCGTCGAGTCCACCGGCGGCTACATGGCCCGCGCCGACGTCCCGGAGAGCGAGACCGAGGAGAGCTGGTTCCGCAAGGAGGTGTGGCGCGGCATCGAGGCCCGCTACCCCGGCGAGCGGCTGACCCAGGAGGTCAAGGACCGCGTCGAGATGGAGCTGGGCGTCATCTCGCAGAAGGGCTACTGCGGCTACTACCTCGTGGTCGCCGACTTCATCCAGTGGTCCAAGACCAACGGCATCCGCGTCGGCCCGGGCCGTGGCTCCGGTGCGGGCTCCATCGCCGCCTACGCGTTGAGCATCACCGACCTGTGCCCCCTCGAGCACGGCCTGTTCTTCGAGCGGTTCCTCAACCCCGAGCGCCCCTCGATGCCCGACTTCGACATCGACTTCGACGACGCCCGCCGCGGCGAGGTGATCAAGTACGTCACCGAGAAGTACGGCACCGAGCGGGTCGCGCAGATCGCGACCTTCGGCCGGCTCAAGGCCAAGGCCGCCATCAAGGACGCGGCGCGCGTCCTCGACCACGGCTTCGCGATCTCCGACCGCATCACCAAGGCGCTGCCCGCTGACGTGATGGGCAAGGGCGTCGCGCTCAAGGACATCTTCGACCCGCAGCACAAGCGCTACAACGAGGGCGGCGAGTTCCGCGCGCTGCACGACTCCGACCCCGACGTGCGCACGATCTTCCACACGGCGCTCGGCCTCGAGGGCCAGATCCGCAACTGGGGCGTGCACGCCGCCGGCGTGATCATGTCGAGCGAGCCCATCATCGACGTCGTACCCATCATGGCGCGGCCGCAGGACGGCGCCGTCATCACCCAGTTCGACTACCCGATGTGCGAGTCGCTCGGACTCGTCAAGATGGACTTCCTCGGCCTGTCCAACCTCCGGATCCTCGAGGACGCGCTGGCCAACATCCAGGTCAACCGTGACGAGACGGTCGTGCTGGAGGAGCTGCCCTTCGACGACCGGCCGACCTACGAGCTGATGGGCCGCGGCGACACGCTCGGCGTCTTCCAGCTCGACGGCTCGGGCATGCGCGCGCTGCTGCGCTCCCTGCAGCCCGACGTCTTCGCCGACATCACCGCCGTCAGCGCGCTCTACCGCCCCGGTCCGATGGGCGCCGACTCCCACAACAAGTACGCCCGCCGCAAGAACGGCCGCGAGGCGATCGAGCCGATCCACCCCGCGCTCGCCGAGGCGCTCGAGCCGGTGCTGGGGGAGACCTACGGCCTGATCGTCTACCAGGAGCAGGTGATGGCGATCGCCCAGGTGCTCGCCGGCTTCACCCTGGGCGCCGCCGACAACCTCCGCCGCGCGATGGGCAAGAAGAAGAAGGAGGAGCTCGACAAGCAGTACGCCGGCTTCCAGGCCGGCATGCTCGAGCGCAGCTTCCCCCAGGTCGCGATCGACAAGCTCTGGGAGATCCTGCTCCCGTTCTCCGACTACGCCTTCAACAAGTCGCACTCCGCCGCCTACGGCGTCATCACCTACTGGACCGCCTACCTCAAGGCCAACTACCCGGCCGAATACATGGCCGCGCTCCTCACGTCCGTCAAGGACGACAAGGACAAGATGGCGATCTACCTCAACGAGTGCCGTCGCATGAAGATCCAGGTCCTCCCGCCCGACGTCAACGAGTCGCACGCCAACTTCACTCCGGTGGGCCACGACATCCGCTTCGGCCTCACCGCCGTGCGCAACGTCGGCAGCAACGTCGTCGACCGGATCGTCACGGCGCGCGAGGAGAAGGGCCGCTACACCGACTTCAACGACTTCATGGACAAGGTCCCGGCGCTGGTCTGCAACAAGCGGGTCGTGGACTCGCTGGTCAAGGCCGGTGCCTACGACGACATGAAGCACAAGCGTCGGGCGCTCTCGATCATCCACGAGGACGCCGTCGAGAAGTACGTCCAGGCCAAGAAGGACGACGAGAGCGGGCAGGACTCGCTCATCGACATGCTGATGCCGGACGACGTGGGCGCTGCCGGTGCGACCGTCGTGATCCCGGACGTCGAGGACTGGGACAAGATGACCCTGCTCGGCCACGAGCGGGAGATGCTCGGGCTCTACGTCTCCGACCACCCGCTGCTCGGCCTCGAGCACGTCCTCTCGCAAGGCACCGACTGCACCATCGGTCAGCTGATGCTCGACGAGGAGCGCGCCCACAACGCCACGCTCACCGTCAGCGGCCTCATCACCTCGGTGCAGCGCAAGATCACCAAGCGGGGCGACCCGTGGGCGACGATCACGCTCGAGGACCTCGACGGGGCGATCGACGTCCTCCTCTTCCCGAGCTCCTACACCCTCGCCTCGACGCTGCTCGTCGAGGACAACATCGTCCGGATCAAGGGCCAGCTCTCGCGTGACAAGGACCAACCCGAGCTCCGCGCCCAGGAGGTCACGGCACCCGACCTCACGCAGGGGCCGGCGGGACCGGTCGTGATCAGCCTGCCGTCGACCCGGTGCACCCCGCCGGTCGTCGCCCAGCTGCGCGACGTCCTCGGCACCCACCCGGGCATGACCGAGGTGCAGCTGCGCCTGCTCACCCGGAGCTCGACCAAGGTGCTGCGCCTCGACGACAACCTGCGGGTCAGCCCGAGCCCCGCCCTCTTCGCCGACCTCAAGCAGCTGCTGGGTCCCGGCTGCCTGACGGGATGAGCGACGTGACCGCGCCCGCCGGCCCCGACCACTCGACCGGCCCGGACGGCTCGAACGTGTCGACCGGCAGGGTGATCCGACGGGTGCTGTCGGTGCTCGTGCTCTTCGTCGTGGGCGGTGCGGTCGGCGGGGTGCTCTGGGAGCGGCTGTGGGACGCCCCGACCGGGCTGGCCTACCAGGGCCGCTGGTACCTCGAGCCGGCCGGACCGGACTTCTCCTTCGAGGGCATCGCCCTCTTCGTCCTCATCGCCTTCCCGCTCGGCCTCGTGCTGGCCGTGCTGGCCGGGCTGTGGCGCGGCCACGAGACCGTCACGGTGGTCGCGGTGCTCGTCTCGGCGAGCATCGCCGCGGCCGTGATGTACGGCGTCGGCACCGCGCTCGGACCGCCCGACCCGCAGGCGCTGGCCGCCGGCCGGCCCGACTACACCCCGCTGCCCGGTGACCTCGGCCTGACCGCCCCCGACGACGGGCGGGTGCGGTGGCACTCGACCGCGCTCGTCGTCCTGCCCGCCGGCGCGATGGCCGGGCTGGTCGGGTCCTATCTCTTGGGGAACATGGGGTTCGCCAGGCGCTCGCGTGGGTAGGCTTGCGCCGCCCGCAAGTGGGCAGTCCCGACGCCGTCGGGACCCGTGCAACGGGGGAGCAGAGCGAGATGAGCATGACACCGGGCGGCCCGGCCGACGGGCCTGAGTACCTCGACGGATCGGGGCCGGCGCAGACGGCCGACAACGACAACAAGAAGCGGATGATCGCGGTGGGCGCGATCGTCGCCGGCGGTGCGGTCGTCGCGGGTGGCGCCTGGGCGGCCACCAGCTTCTTCGCCACGGGCGCGCAGCCGGCGGAGGCGCTGCCCGCCTCGACGGTCGCCTACTTCAGCGTCGACCTCGACCCGAGCGGCGGCCAGAAGATCGAGGCCATCAAGACGTTGCGCAAGTTCCCCGGGTTCACCGACGAGGTAGACCTGCAGACCGACGACGACCTGCGCGAGCGGTTCTTCGAGGAGGTCACCTCCTCCGGCGAGTGCGAAGGCCTCGACTACGACGCCGACGTCAAGCCGTGGCTGGGCTCGCGCGCGGCGATGGCCGTGGTCGACCTGGGCGAGGACGAGCCGACCCCGGTCGGGGTCGTGCAGACCACCGACTCCGGCAAGGCCGAGGACGGGCTGTCCGCGCTGGTCGACGCGTGCGGGGGCGGCGAGGCCGCTGGTGGCGACGTCGGTGGCTGGGTGGTCGACGGCGACTGGATCGTCGTGGCGGAGACCCCGGAGATCGCCCAGAAGGTCGTCGACGCGGCCGACGGCTCGACGCTCGCGGGTGACGTCTCCTTCGAGGAGTGGACCGGCGAGGCAGGCGACGACGGCTTCATGTCGATGTACGTCGGCAAGGGCGTCACCAAGTACCTCGACGAGCTCGGCGGCATGGGCGGCATGGGGATGATGGGCATGCCCGGTGCGGCGATGGGCGAGGACGGCACGACGTCGGACTCCGAGGAGGTCCCCGAGGAGCTCCAGCAGATGATCGACGACTTCGACGGCATGGCAGCGACCGTCCGGTTCGACGACGGCGCGGTCGAGGTCGAGTACGCCATGTCCAACTACCAGCCCGACATGACCAAGTTCATCGACAGCCAGAACGGCGCCGACATGGTCGCCGGCCTGCCGGACGACACCGTCGCGGCCTTCGGCATGTCCCTCGAGGAGGGCTGGGCCGGCGCGATGCTCGACTACGTCAAGAGCAACCTGCCCGACGAGAGCGCGACGATCGACGAGCAGCTCGCGCAGTTCGAGTCCGAGACAGGCCTGGCCTTCCCGGAGGACGTCGAGACCCTCCTCGGCGAGGGCGTCACCGTCTCGCTGGGCAGTGGGCTCGACCCCGACGCCGTGGCCAACGGCGGCCCGGGTGAGGTCCCGGTGGGCATCCGGATCGACGGCGACGCCGACGAGATCCAGGCCGTGCTCGACAAGATCGCCGCGCAGGCGGGGCCCGAGCTGGCCGAGTTCATGCAGGTGACCGAGGGCGACGGCTACGCCGTCCTGGCGCTGCAGGACGGCTACCGCGGCGAGCTCGAGGGTGGCGGCAGCCTCGGCGACAGCGCCGCCTACTCGGAGGTCGTGGAGTCCGACGAGGCCCAGTCGCTGCTCTTCGTCAACTTCAACGCCGACGACGACTGGCTGGTCCGCCTGACCGGCGACTCGCCCGAGGTCAGCAAGAACCTCGAGCCGCTGTCGGCGTTCGGGGTCAGCGGCTGGGTCGACGACGACGTGGTCCACGGGCTCCTGAAGGTCACGACCGACTGACAGGCCTCAGCGGCCGATGGTGGCGGTCACCGCTCCGGTGATCGCCACCAGGTCCGCCGGCGCGAGCTCGAGGTCGAAGCCGCGCCGGCCACCCGAGACCAGGATCGTGTCGTGCTCGAGCGCCGAGGCGTCGAGCACCGTGGGGTGCCGTCGCTTCTGCCCGACCGGCGAGATGCCGCCGGCGACGTAGCCGGTGGCGCGCTCGGCGGCCGCGACCTCCGCCATCACCGCCTTGCTGCCCCCGAGGGCGCGCGCCAGCGCCTTGAGGTCGAGCTGGCCCGTGACTGGGACGATCCCGACGACGAGCGAGCCGTCCAGCGACGCCAGCAGCGTCTTGAAGACCCGGGCGGGGTCGGCGTCGAGCGCCTCGGCCGCCTCGAGCCCGTACGAGGCCGCCCGCGGATCGTGCTCGTAGGCCCGGGCCTCGAACGCGATGCCCGCGGCCGACAGCGCGACCGTGGCCGGCGTACCCCCGGCGCCGCGCGCCTTCTTCGCCATCTGCGGGCCCCGCGGGTCAGTTGGGGGACCAGGCGGTGCGGGCCACCTGGGTGGCCGGCAACGACGGGATGACGTTGATCGCCCGGAGCTCCTCGGTCAGCATCCGGGTCACCAGCGTGAGCCGCTCGGTGGCGTTCTCCGCCTCCAGCAGCGACTGCCGCTCCGCCATGGGCAGCGGGGCGAGGGCGGACAGCGTCCACGCGAGGTAGTCGGGGTCGCGGGGCAGCGTCCCGCTGTAGGGGTCGCCCTGCAGCTCGGTCATCGCCACGCGGAACGCGGTGAAGGTGGCGCGGGCCCGCTCGAGCACCTCGGCCGGTACGTCGACCTCCGGCTCGGGGAGCACGACGGCCAGGCCGTGCGGGTAGTCGCTGCCCCGCTGCATCTCCTCGAGGACCAGGCGCTCGCGGGCGACGGCGACGATGTCGAAGGTCCCGTCGTCACGCCGGTCGACCTCGGTCAGCTGCAGGACGCAGCCGACGCGGTAGACCGACTGGGCGCCGTGGTCGCCGACCTCGTAGCCCTCGCGGATCGCGACCGTGCCGAAGACCCGTCGGGCGGGGTCCTCCTCCTCGAGGAGGTGGCGCACCAGCATCCGGTAGCGGTCCTCGAAGACGTGGAGCGGCACGCTCATGCCCGGGAACACCACGGTGCTCAGCGGGAACATCGGCAGTGGGTCGCTCACACCACGACACTAACGGCCGGTGTCCACCCGACGCCCGCGACTTCGGCTCGACCCGCGGGGGAACCTAGAATCGGCGCATGTCCCTGATCCGGCGCATCGACCTGAGGGGCGCCGACGCGGCGTCCGTCGACTACCGCGCGAGCGTGCCCCGCGCCGAGTTCGACGTCGAGGCCGCCACGCATCAGGTGCAGCCGATCCTGGACGCGGTCCGGGCGCGCGGCGTGGAGGCGATCACGGAGTTCTCCGCCCGCTTCGACGGCGTGGAGGGCGACGACATCGCCGTGCCGCGCGCGGCCCTGACGACCGCGCTCGAGGGTCTGGACCCAGCGGTGCGGGCCGGTCTCGAGGAGTCGATCCGTCGGCTCCGCGCCACCTGTGCGGCCGAGCTCGAGCGCGACGTCACCAGCGAGGTCGCCCCCGGGGCGACCGTCACGCACCGCAAGGTGCCGATCGACCGCGTCGGCCTCTACGTCCCCGGTGGTCTCGCCCCGCTGGTGAGCAGCGTCGTGATGAACGTCGTTCCCGCGCAGGTCGCCGGGGTGCGCTCGATCGCGCTCGCGAGCCCGCCGCAGAAGAACCGCGACGGCCTTCCGGAGCCGACGATCCTCGCTGCCTGTGAGCTCCTCGGCGTCGAGGAGGTCTACGCAGTCGGTGGCGCGCAGGCGATCGCCATGTTCGCCTACGGCGCCGGCCCCTGCGAGCGCGTCGACCTCGTCACCGGTCCCGGCAACATCTACGTCGCAGCCGCCAAGCGGCTGCTGCGGGGCGTCGTCGGCATCGACTCCGAGGCCGGGCCGACCGAGATCGCCATCCTGGCCGACGACAGCGCGGACGCCGCGTTCGTCGCGGCCGACATGGTCAGCCAGGCCGAGCACGACCCGATGGCGGCGTCCGTGCTGGTCACCGACTCGCTCGAGCTCGCCGACGCGGTCGAGGCCGAGCTCGACAAGCAGGTCTTCGCCACCCGTCACACCGATCGCATCCGCACCGCGCTGGGCGGGCGGCAGTCCGGCATCGTGCTGGTCGACGACATGGACCAGGGCGTCGACGTCGTCGACGCCTACGCCGCCGAGCACCTCGAGGTGGTCACCCGCGACGCCACCGCCCACGCGGCGCGCGTGCGCAACGCCGGCGCGATCTTCGTCGGCCCGTGGTCGCCGGTGTCGCTGGGCGACTACTGCGCAGGCTCCAACCACGTGCTGCCGACGGCCGGCTGCGCCTGCCACTCCAGCGGTCTCTCCGTGCGGGCCTTCACGAAGTCGGTGCACGTCATCGACTACTCGCGCGAGGCGCTCGCCGAGGTCGCCGACCACGTCGTGACGCTGGCCGGGGCGGAGGACCTGCCGGGCCACGGCCAGGCGGTCAGCGTCCGGTTCGACAGCGACCGGTCGCAGCGGTGAGCGGGCTGTTCCCACCGCTGCGCGAGGAGCTGCGGGGGATCGAGCCCTACGGTGCGCCCCAGCTGTCGCTGGAGCAGGCGCCCGTGCAGCTCAACGTCAACGAGAACCCCTACGGTCCCTCGCCCGAGGTCGCGGCCGACATCGCCCGTGCCGTCGGTGCGGCAGCGGTGTCGCTCAACCGCTACCCCGACCGCGAGTTCGTCGAGCTCCGCTCCGCCCTGGCGGCGTACCTCGACACGTCCGGCGGTTCGGGCATCACCCCCGAGATGGTGTGGGCGGCCAACGGGTCCAACGAGGTGATGCTGCAGCTGCTGCAGGCCTTCGGTGGTCCGGGGCGCGTCGCGCTGTCGTTCGCGCCGACGTACTCGATGTATCCCGAGTACGCCCGCGACACGATGACCGAGTGGATGGCCGGCCACCGGGCCGAGGACTTCTCGCTCGACCTCGACGCCGCGCGTCGGCTGGTGGAGGAGCGTCGCCCGTCGGTCGTGCTCCTGCCCAGCCCCAACAACCCGACCGGGACGGCGCTGCCGCCCGAGGCGGTGACGATGCTGTGCGAGGCGGCCGCGTCCTACGAGCCCGGCGGCATCGTGGTCGTCGACGAGGCCTACGGCGAGTTCCGCCGCGCCGGCACCCCGAGCGCGCTCGAGCTGCTGCCGCGGCACCGCAACCTCGTCGTCACGCGCACCATGAGCAAGGCGTTCGCCCTGGCCGGCGCCCGGCTGGGCTACCTCGCCGCAGATCCCTCGATCTGCGACGCGATCCGGGTCGTACGGCTGCCCTACCACCTCTCGGCCGTCACCCAGGCGACCGCGCTGGCGGCGCTGCGCCACGCCCCCGAGCTGCTCGGCAAGGTCGACGACCTCCGCGCCGAGCGCGACGCGACCGTGGCCTGGCTGCGCGAGCAGGGGCTCGAGGTGGCCGACTCCGACGCCAACTTCGCGCTGTTCGGCAGGTTCGCCGACCGGCACGCCGTCTGGCAGGGTCTGGTCGACCGGGGCGTGCTGATCCGCGAGACCGGCCCCGACGGCTGGCTGCGCGTGTCGATCGGCACGGCCGACGAGATGGCAGCCTTCAAGAAGGCCCTGCTGGACACAATCGAGACAACGAAGGAGCCGGCATGAGCCGCACCGCGAAGATCGAGCGCACCACCAAGGAGTCCGGCGTCCTCGTCGAGGTCGACCTCGACGGCACCGGCCGCTCCGACGTGTCGACCGGCGTGGGGTTCTACGACCACATGCTCGACGCCTTCGCTCGCCACTCCCTGGTCGACCTCGTCGTCCAGACCAGCGGCGACACCCACATCGACGCCCACCACTCGGTCGAGGACACCGCGATCGTGCTCGGCCAGGCGCTCCGCGAGGCCCTCGGCGACAAGGCCGGCATCCGGCGTTTCGGCGACGCCACCGTGCCGCTCGACGAAGCGCTCGTCCAGGCCGTCGTGGACGTCTCGGGCCGTCCCTACTGCGTGCACACCGGTGAGCCGGAGGGCCAGGAGTACGTCGCCATCGGCGGCACCGGCGCCACCTACATGGGCTCCCTGACCCGCCACGTCTTCGAGACGATCTCCTTCCACGCCCACCTCGCGCTGCACGTGCGGGTGCTCGGCGGCCGCGACCCGCACCACGTGGTCGAGGCGCAGTTCAAGGCCTTCGCCCGCGCATTCCGCGACGCCGTGGCGATCGACCCCCGCGAGACCGGCGTGCCGTCCACGAAGGGCAGCCTGTGACGGCTCCCGACGTCGTCGTCCTCGACTACGGGTCGGGCAACCTCCGCTCGGTCGTGCGCGCCGTCGAGCGCGCCGGCGCCACGGTCACCCTCACCGGTGACTTCGACACCGCGCTCGCCGCTGACGGCCTCGTGGTACCCGGCGTCGGTGCCTACGCCGCGTGCATGGCCGGCCTGCGCGAGATCAAGGGCGAGCGGATCATCGGCCGGCGGCTGGCGGGCGGGCGCCCGGTTCTCGGCATCTGTGTCGGCATGCAGATCCTGTTCGCGGGCGGTGTCGAGCACGGCGTCGAGACCGAGGGCTGCGAGGAGTGGCCCGGTCTCGTGACCCGGATCGAGGCCGACGTGGTGCCGCACATGGGCTGGAACACGGTCGAGGCCCCCGAGGGCACGCGGCTGTTCGCCGGCGTCGAGGACGAGCGGTTCTACTTCGTGCACTCCTACGCGGCGCGCTCCTGGGACCTCGTCACGAACGACCGCACGGCGGCCCCGCTGGTGACCTGGGCCGAGCACGGGGGAGACCGCTTCGTGGCCGCCGTCGAGAACGGCCCGCTCACCGCGACGCAGTTCCATCCGGAGAAGTCCGGGGACGCCGGTGCCGCGCTGCTCGCCAACTGGGTGGCGTCGCTMCGGGTGTCGGTCTAGGCCGACCCGAGACGGGTCAGCGGCTGCGCCGCACCCGCGGTGAGAGAGGCGCGTCGGCGAGATCGGTCTCGGTTCCCCCTCCGGTCAGTCCCCACGCGTCGCCGCGGAACCGGGCGCCGACTGAGCGCTGGTCGACGACTCCCGCCCGAATCCAGCGCGGATCGCCGATGCAGTCGCGAGGGACCGTCACGGCGATGACGTCACGTTCCAGCAGCACCTGCGACTCGACGTCGCACCCGCGGCCCGCCTGGATCACCGAGTAGCTACCGCACGCGTCCACCTCCTCGGGCTCGGTCGGGGCGCTCCAGAGCTCCGCGACCGGACTGCGGCCACGCTCGTGGAGGGCAACCTCGAAGTCGCGACCGTCCGTCGCGAGGGTGAAGCTGACGAAGCGGTCTGCGAACCCGGTGAGGTCGCGGTAGTGCGCCCGCAGGACGACGTCGTCGCGTCCGTGCACCACCGACAGGCCGACGAGGTCGGTGGCGGTGTCCTGGGCCTGGGTCGTCACCTCCCAGGTCCCGCACGGGGGAGGCTCAGGCGTGAAGGTGAACTGGGTGACGTCGCGCGCGGCGTCGCGGCCCCACCACCGGTCGGCGTGCGCGGCTGTCGTCGACAGGCCCAGGAGGGCAGCGGCGAGCGTCGCCGAGGTGAGTGCGCGCTGGAGCGATCGCATGGTGGGTCCCCGTCGTCAGGCGACCCTGACGGGTCGACATGTGGTCGACCGTATTCTGGACCGTCCGGCCGTCGACTGCAGCCCAGCCACGCGCGGCCCGCGACTTACCCCGAAATCGGGTCGCAGTGGGCCGCGTCGCCTCGTTAGCGTCGCGGACATGACGGGGACCATGAGCATGAACCAGATCATCCACGCGGCCGTGCGCCGCGACGTGACCCGGACCGAGCAGGCACTGCGCACGCTGCCCGACGGCGACACGGCGCGAGCCCGCGAGATCCGGACGGCCTGGCGCAACCTGGTCCGGGAGCTCACCCACCACCACGAGGCCGAGGACGAGCACGTGTGGCCGTTCCTCCAGTCGCGCGGCGTCGACCGCACGCTCCTCGAGCAGATGGAGTCCGAGCACGTGGCGATGAAGCAGGCGCTGACGTCGGTCTCGACCAGCCTCGACGCCGTCGTCGGCGCACCGTCGGCGATCAACGCCGCGGCCGCGGCCGACGAGGTCGCGCGAGCCCGCGAGGTGATCAACGGCCACCTCGACCACGAGGAACGCGACGTGGAGGGCCCGATGGGCGCGTTGCACGACGACGAGGAGTTCAAGGCACTGGCCAAGAAGCTGCGCCCGGCCAGCCCCGTCGACGCGGCGAACTCCCTGGCCTGGATGCAGGACGGCGCGGGGGAGCGGGAGCGGTCGGCGCTGCGTGCGAACATCCCGGGGCCTGTCATCACGATCCTCACCCTGCTCGTCGCGCGTCGCTACCGACGCGAGGTCGCGCCCGTCTGGCGCTGATCCGCCGGGGCTCGGCGGAGGCGCGGACCTACCCATCCCGGGGGATTGCCGGGGGTTCGGGCCGGGTCTACGTTCGGCTCACGGACCGCGGCAGCGCCGCCGCGCCGGGAGGGAGTCGTCATGGCTCAGCACCGTGCCCGCCTGCTCGCCGTCGTTGCCGCCTCGGCGGTCGCGCTCACCGTCGTCGGGACCCAGTCGGGTGCCCAGGCCGGGGGTCGTGGGGGGCACGGGACGAGGCCGCCCGACCGGCCGACGAAGGTCGTCGTCATCGTCGTCGACGCGCTCAGCAAGGAGATCGTCGACACGTACGGCATGGGCAACGTGCAGGCGCTGATGAAGGACGGTGTCGACACGCCCAAGGGCTACCTCGGCCACACGGGGTCGGTCACGGTCGTCACCCACAACGTGGTCACGACGGGTGCCTCGCCCAAGCACATGGGCTGGACCAACGAGGGCTACCGCGACGTGGCCGGCCTGCTCGGCGCCCCCGGCGGCCTCTACATCACCAGCAACTTCGGGCGCGACCAGATGGCACCGCTCCAGCAGGCGGCCGGCTACCCGCACCTGTCCGACTACCTGGACGACACCGGCAAGGTGTTCACCGTCAGCCCCAAGGGGTACGCCGCATGGGGCCTCAGCGGTCCCGGGTCGGCGAACACCTCGACGATCACGTTCGGCAGCAAGACGTGCCCCGTCCCGGGGAGCAACCCTCCGGTGACCACCCGCCACCGCGCGCCGACGGGCTGGAACGTGCCGGCGTACTTCTCGGCGGACTGCGGCTCACGGTGGGTGGTGGCCCGCGACACGGGGTACGACACCCTCCAGTACCCGGCGCAGCTCTACCCCGCAACCGACAACCGCTACGTGGTCGGCCACGACCCGGCACACCAGGGCGGGGACATCTGGGCCACCGATGCCGTCCTCGAGATCATGGGGCAGGAGGGCGACGGCTGGAGCGGCATCTTCGTCAGCCTCCCCGGCGTCGACAAGGCCGCGCACATGTGGGGAGGCGTCAACGACCCGGAGGGCGCGACGCCGGGTTACGACCCGATGACGCACATGGAGTACGCCACCGAGACCGCGGACGCCCAGGTCGGCCGGATCATGCAGGCGCTCGAGGACAGTGGCCAGCTCGACGACACGCTCGTCGTCCTCACCGCCGACCACGGCTCCGTCGCGGCTGACGAGGGCCACTTCCACGGCGACTTCGAGCCGGTGAACGACTACGGCTACTTCAACTGGTACTACGGCTCGCCGGCCAACGACGTGCCGTACCTGAGCCCGCAGGAGGCGCTGCAACCGCTCATCGACGGCACCGACGACGGCACCGGGAAGACCAACGTCGGCTTCTCCTACAGCGACTCCTCGCTCAACGTGTGGCTGAAGGACCAGTCCCCGGAGAAGGTCGCCGAGGCGGCGGCCATCATGGAGGGCCTGGCCGACGTGACCGCGGTCTGGCGCCGCGACGGCGACCACTTCGACCGGGTGACCCCGGTGCGCTGGGACCGGATGCACGGCGCCGAGAAGCGGTGGTTCGCCACGAAGGCGCAGGAGCTCGTCGACACCCAGGCCGCCGACTACGGTCCCGACCTGATCGCGACGCTGCCCGACAACACGACGTACTCCGTCCTCGGCGACCACGGCGGCATCCAGCGCACGTCGCAGCAGGTCCCGATCGTCTTCGCCGGCGCCAACACGTCGCACAAGGACCTGCGTGCCGAGGTGAGGTCGGTCGACATCATGCCGACGATCCTGCGGGCCCTGGGGATCGCGCCGACCCGCCCGACGGACGGCATCGCCTACGAGCTGCCGACCCTGAAGCGCGGCCGACACTAGACCTCGGCCAGCTCCTTCAGGGTGAGCAGCTGCTTGCGCGCCATCACCAGGTCGCCGACCGAGAGAGCCGGCGCCAGCCACCTGCTGGTGCGAGCCACCACCTTGAGCACGAGGCGTACGTCGCTCTCCCGCGGCAGGACGGCGTACGACATGTGGGCGCCCATGATCGTCGCCGTCAGCTCGTGGCCAGGTTCGACCGCCACCACCCGCCCCTGGTCACGGCCGAGGGCGCGGGTGAACGGGTCGCCGACCCGCGGTTCAGGCAGGTCGCGGAGGTCGCGCGGTGAGCGCCGCCCGAGGTTGTCGACGAGGTCGTAGGAGTAGGGCGCCAGGCGCACCTGCCGGATGCAGGCCCACACGGTGGCGGCCTCGGCATGGACGGTGACGCCGCGCCACGCCTGCAGCGTCGGCGCGGTGACGAAGGCGTCGCACCCGTAGGCACGGCGCACCTCGGCGTCGCTGACGCCCCACCGGTCGCCGATCACGGCCCCACGCTAGCTCTGGTCCAGTCCGCGGTGGCTCCGCGTCTCGCCGGGCCCCCACCCGGTGGGGACGGGGAGCGGTCGCTCCTAGGATCGACCCATGCCCAGCACCCCCGAGCAGCCCTACCTCGAGCTCCTTCCTGCCGTGGACATCAAGGGCGGCCAGGCCGTCCAGCTGGTGCAGGGGGTGGACGGGTCCGAGAAGCGGTTCGGTGACCCCATCGAGGCGGCGCTGCGCTGGCAGGACGCCGGGGCTGAGTGGATCCACCTCGTCGACCTCGACGCCGCCTTCGGCCACGGGCACAACCGGGAGCTCCAGGCCCGGATCGTCGGCACCCTCGACATCCAGGTCGAGATGAGCGGCGGCATCCGCGACGACGAGTCGCTGGAGGCAGCGATGGCAGCCGGGTGCCGGCGGGTCAACATCGGCACCGCCGCGCTCGAGCAGCCCGAGTGGTGCGCCCGAGCCATCGCGACGTACGGCGACCGGGTCGCGGTCGGGCTCGACGTGCGCGGCACGACGCTGGCCGCGCGCGGCTGGACCCGCGACGGCGGCGACCTCTACGAGACCCTCGCCCGCCTCGACTCCGAGGGGTGCGCCCGCTACGTCGTCACCGACGTCAACAAGGACGGCATGTTGCAGGGGCCCAACCTCCAGCTCCTCCGCGACGTCTGCGCCGCCACCGACAAGCCCGTCGTGGCCAGCGGCGGCGTCACCACCCTCGACGACATCCGCGCGCTCATGACCCTCGTCGAGGAGGGCGTGGAGGGCGCCATCGCCGGCACCGCGCTCTACGAGGGCCGCTTCAGCCTCGAGGACGCCCTGGCGCTGACGAAGCCGGTGCCGTGAGCATGGAGTTCACCGACTACCACACGCGGCTGGCTGCCTACGTGCTCCTCGTCGACGAGGTCGACGGCCAGGAGTGCGTGCTGCTCGCGTGGTGGAACGGCGAGGGGCACAGCGACCCGGCCTGGTCCCTTCCCGGCGGCGGGATCGAGTTCGACGAGTCGATCCGTGACGGGCTGGTGCGGGAGGTCTTCGAGGAGACCGGTCACCACGTCGAGCCCGGTGCGCTCCTCGCCGAGGACTTCTTCACCGGAGAGGGCCGCACCTTCGACGGGTTGTTCCGCTCGCAGCGGTTCGTCTTCGAGGCGACGATCACCGGCGGCGAGCTCGGCACGACCGAGGTCGACGGGTCGACCGACCACGCAGCCTGGGTGCCGCTCGCCGAGCTGGACGCCCAGTCCCGCGTGGGAATCGTCGACGTCGCCCTGTCAGCCCGCGCGCGCAAGGAGCAGGCATGAGCCTCGCGATCCGCGTCATCCCGTGCCTCGACGTCGACGGCGGGCGGGTGGTGAAGGGCGTCAACTTCACCGAGCTGCGTGACGCCGGCGACCCCGTCGAGCTCGCCAGGCTGTACGACGCCGAGGGCGCCGACGAGCTGACCTTCCTCGACATCTCCGCCTCCCACCAGGGCCGTGCCACCACGATGGAGGTGGTCAGCCGCTGCGCCGAGGAGGTCTTCATCCCGCTCACCGTGGGCGGCGGCGTCGGCAGCGTCCAGGACGTCGACCGGCTCCTGCGCGCAGGTGCCGACAAGGTGGCGGTCAACACCGCCGCGATCCACCGGCCCGAGCTGGTCGCGGAGATCGCCGACCGTTTCGGCAACCAGGTGCTCGTGCTGAGCGTGGACGCGCGACGCGCAGCGGGCACGCAGAGCGGGTTCGAGGTCACCACGCACGGCGGTCGGAAGAGTGCCGGGCTCGACGCGATCGAGTGGGCCGTGCGTGCCGCCGAGCTCGGTGCGGGCGAGATCCTGCTCAACGCGATGGACGCCGACGGCACGACCGACGGCTTCGACCTCGAGCTCATCCGCGCCGTACGACGCGAGGTGGGCATCCCGGTCATCGCCAGCGGGGGAGCGGGTGCGGTCGAGCACTTCCCGCCCGCCGTCGAGGCCGGCGCCGACGCGGTGCTGGCAGCCACGGTCTTCCACTTCGGGACGCTGACCATCGCAGAGGTCAAGACCGGTCTGTCCACAGCGGGCCATCCGGTCCGCTGACGGCGGGCGCAGTCGTAGGATTCGGCCATGCTGAAGACCTCCCGGCGCGCAGCCAGGCGCCACCTCGCCGTCGTCACGCTCGCGTCCGCTGCGATCGCGCTCTCCGCGTGCGCCCCGACCGACGAGGCCGACAGCGGCAGCGACGCCGGCTCGGACAGCTCGGAGAGCTCGGCGTCCGAGACGGCTGCCGCCGACGAGTGCACGCCCGACGCGATGGAGACCGTCGCCGACGGCACCCTGACCATCGCCACCGACACCCCCGCCTACGAGCCGTGGTTCGTCGACAACGACCCGACCAACGGTGAGGGCTACGAGTCCGCGGTGGCCTACGCCATCGCCGAACAGCTCGGCTACACCCAGGACCAGGTCGCCTGGGTGAAGGTCCCGTTCAACAAGGTGGTCCAGCCCGGCCCCAAGGACTTCGACCTCGACGTCAACCAGGTGTCCATCACCGAGGCCCGCCGCAAGGCCGTCGACTTCTCCTCCGGCTACTACGACGTCGTGCAGACGGTCATCACCAACAAGGGCAGCGCTATCGACGGCATCACCAGCCTCGCCGACCTCGCCGACGCCAAGCTCGGCGCCCAGGTCGGCACGACCAGCTACACCGCGATCACCGACCAGATCCAGCCCTCGCAGGACCCCGCCGTCTTCGACACCAACGACCAGGCGGTCCAGGCGCTCAAGAACGGCCAGATCGACGGCATCGTCGTCGATCTCCCCACCGCCTACTTCATGACCGCCGTGCAGCTCGACGACGGCGTCATCGTCGGCCAGCTCCCGCTCCCGGACGGCGAGCCGGAGCAGTTCGGCGCGGTCCTGGCCAAGGACAGCCCGCTGACCGACTGCGTCTCGTCGGCCGTCGACACGCTGCGCGAGGACGGCGTCCTCGACCAGATCGGCCAGGAGTGGCTGGCCCAGCAGGGCGCTCCCGAGCTGTCCTGAAGGCGACCCCATGACTGACCAGGTGGACACCGCCTGGGAGCCCTCCGAGGTCCAGCGCGAGCGCGACGAGTGGCGGCGCCGGCGCACGATCCGCAGCGCTGTCATCGCGTCGGGCAGCACGGTGCTGCTGCTCGGGGTCGCCGGCGGCCTGGTGGTCAGCTCGCCGGGCTGGGAGCGCGTCCAGGAGACCTACTTCGACTGGGACAAGGCCGTCTCGTCGTTCCCGGCAGTGCTCGAGGGCCTCTGGCTCAACATCCGGGTGATGGCGCTCTGCGCCGTCCTCATCGTCGCGTTGAGCCTGACGATCGCGGTGATGCGCACCATCCGCGGTCCCGTCGCCTTCCCGCTGCGCCTGGTCGGGACGGCGTACGTCGACGTCTTCCGCGGCCTGCCGCTGCTGCTGGTGATCTTCCTGCTCGGCTTCGGCGGCCCCGCGCTCAGCCTGTCCGGGCTGCCCACCTCGGCCCTCTTCTGGGGATGTACGGCCCTGGTGCTGTCCTACTCGGCCTACGTCGCCGAGGTGTTCCGGGCCGGCATCGAGTCGGTCCACCCGAGCCAGCGCCTCGCCGGGCGGTCCCTCGGCCTGACCTACGGGCAGACGCTGCGCCGCGTCGTGCTGCCCCAGGCCTGGCGCCGGGTCATCCCGCCGCTGATGAACGACCTGGTCTCGCTCCAGAAGGACTCCGGCCTGATCGCCGTGCTCGGCGTGGTGGATGCGATCCGCGCGGCCCAGATCGAGACGGCCATCGACTTCAACTACACGCCCTACGTCGTCGCCGGCGTGCTGTTCTGTTGCCTCACCATCCCGATGGCGAGGCTCACCGACCGCTACGCCCGCAAGAAGGGCTACCACGGCGCAGGAGGCCACCTGTGAGAACACCCCACGACGTTCTTCTCCTCCGCTTCGCTCCTCCGAACAACGCCGCGGGGACCCCGTGATGACCGAGCTGCTGCGCCTCGACGGCGTCCGCAAGTCCTTCGGCGACCACGTCGTGCTCCGCGAGGTCGACCTGACCATCGAGCCCGGCGAGTGCGTCGTGCTGATCGGCGCGTCGGGATCCGGCAAGTCGACGCTGCTGCGGTGCGTGAACCTCCTCGAGGTCGTCGACGACGGGGTGATCTCCTTCGAGGGCCGCGACATCACCGACCCGCGCGTGGACGGCGACGAGGTGCGCTCGCGCATGGGGATGGTCTTCCAGGCCTACAACCTCTTCCCGCACCTCGACGTGATGGGCAACGTCACCCTGGCCCTGCGCCTCGTGCACGGGGTCGGCGCCGAGGAGGCGCGGTCCCGCGGGATGGCGATGCTGGAGCGGGTAGGCCTCGCCGCCAAGGCAGAGGCGCGCCCCGACGACCTGTCCGGCGGGCAGCAGCAGCGGGTGGCGATCGCGCGGGCGCTGGTGGCCAACCCGCGGCTGATGCTGCTTGACGAGGTGACGAGCGCGCTCGACCCGGAGCTCGTCGGTGAGGTGCTCGACCTGCTGACCGAGCTCAAGGCCGAGGGCGTGACCATGCTGCTCAACACCCACGAGATGGGCTTCGCCCGCGACGTGGCCGACGAGGTCTGCTTCCTGCACGACGGGCGCATCCACGAGCGGGGGAGGCCCGAGCAGGTGATCGGCGACCCGCAGGAGGACCGCACGCGCGCCTTCCTCTCGCGGATCCGCGCCTCCTGATCGAGACGCTTTTCGATTCGCGGAGTGTCGGTGCCGAGGAATAGCCTTGCCCGGTTGGTTGGTTGCGCTCGGCAACTGACCAGCGGAGACACCGGACGACGAGGAGGCGGGCGACACCTGTGGGCGACGACGCGGAGCTGCGGGGCACCACCACTCTCGACGGCTTCCGGGTCCTGTGGGTCGGCATCAAGCGCGAGCCGATCGTCTTCACGGTCGCGACGCTGGGTGCCGTGCTCTTCGGTGTGCTCACCGTGGCCGACGCGTGGGTGCTCGGCTGGGCCACCCAGCACGTCCTGATCCCGGCGTTCGACACCGGCGAGATCGGCACCGACATGCTGGTCATGGTGGTCGCCCTCTTCATGGGCGTCGCGATCCTGCGCGCTGTCGGCATCGTCGCCCGGCGCCTCGGCGGCGGCATCATGTACTACCGGATGCAGTCCCACACGCGCCGCGGCGTGACTCGTCAGTACCTGTCCCTGCCGATGGAGTGGCACCAGCGCCACCCGACCGGCCAGCTGCTCTCCAACGCCTACTCCGACGTCGAGGCGGCGTGGTCACCGATCATGCCCCTGCCGATGGCGCTCGGCACCGTCGTGATGATGGTCATCGCGGTCGTGCAGATGTTCATCGCCGACGTCGTGCTGGCCGTCGTGGGCCTGCTCGTCTTCCCCGCCGTCGTCGCGGCCAACCTGCTCTACCAGCACTACTCCTCGCCGCTGATGACCCGCGCCCAGGGCCTCCGGGCCGAGGTGAGCGAGATCGCCCACGAGTCCTTCGACGGCGCGATGGTGGTCAAGACGCTGGGGCGCGAGGTCGAGGAGACCGACCGGTTCCGCGCCAAGGCCCACGAGCTGCGCGACGTCAACGTGCGCGCCGGCCGGATCCGGGCGGTGTTCGACCCGACCCTGGCCAGCCTGCCCAGCCTCGGCGTCCTCGTCGTCCTGGCGGTCGGCGTCGCCCGCGTCGCCAGTGGCGCGACCGAGGCCGGCGACGTGGTGACCGTCGCCTACCTGCTGACCATCGTCTCCTTCCCGATCCGGGCGATCGGGTGGCTGCTCGGCGAGTTCCCGCGCTCGGTCGTGGGCTACCGCCGTGCCAAGGCGGTCCTCGACGCGACCGGCAACATGTCCTACGGCGACGACGAGCTGCCGGTGCTCACGTCGGGCGCCCTCCTCGAGGTCCAGGACCTCCACTACTCCTACGACGCCGACGCGCCGCTGCTGCGCGGCGTCGACTTCGACGTACGCCCCGGGCGCACCGTCGCGCTGGTCGGCGCGACTGCCTCCGGCAAGAGCACGCTGACCAGCCTGATGACCCGGTTGGTCGACCCCGACGCGGGCCGGATCCGCATCGACGGTCACGACCTCAAGGGCCTCCGCAAGGGCGCGCTGCCCCGCGACGTGGCGCTCGTGCCCCAGACGGCCTTCATGTTCGACGACACCGTCCGGGGCAACGTCACGCTCGGCGCCGACGTCCCCGACGCCGACGTGTGGGCCGCGCTGCGCACCGCCCAGGCCGACGGCTTCGTCGCCGCCCTGCCCGACGGCATCGACACCAAGCTGGGCGAGCGCGGCACCTCGCTCTCCGGTGGCCAGCGCCAGCGGCTCTCGCTCGCTCGTGCCCTCGTACGCCGTCCGCGGCTGCTGATCCTCGACGACGCCACCTCCGCGGTCGACCCGGAGGTCGAGGCGCGCATCCTCGCCTCGCTGCGCGACGACCGGGACGAGGACGGGGGAGACTCGGCCGCCTCGCTCGTCGTGGTGGCCTACCGCAAGGCGACGATCTCGCTGGCCGACGAGGTCCTGCACCTCGAGGACGGCCGGATCGTCGGCCGGGGCACCCACGCCGAGCTGCTCGCCACCAGCCCGGCCTACTCCCAGCTGGTCAACGCCTACGAGACCGACGCCGCGCTCGATGCCGACGCGGGATCCGCCACCGACGGAGGGAGCCGATCATGAACCCACCCCACGACCTTCTCGCCCTCCTCCGCCTCGCTCCTTCGTCCGACAACGCCGTGGGGACCCCGGAATGAGCGCTGTCGCACCCACCTCCGGGACCCGGATGGACACCGGCGAGGACATCGGCGCCATGGCGACCCTCCGCCTCGGCATGAAGTACTCACCCGAGCTGCGCGAGGGCCTCGGGCTCACGCTGTTCTTCGCCGTGATCGCCTCGTGCGGCCAGATCGTCGTACCGATCACGGTCCAGCAGACGCTCGACCGCGGGCTCAACGGCCCCGGCGGTCCCCGCCTCGACTACGTCGTCTGGATGGGGGTGCTCGCCGCCTTCGCGATCGCCGTGACGAGCTGGGCGTCCTACCTGATGACCAGCCGGCTCTTCACCACCTCCGAGCGCGGGCTCGCGACGCTGCGCACGAAGGCGTTCCGCCACGTGCACGACCTCCCGCTGCTCACCCAGAACACCGAGCGCCGCGGCGCACTGGTCTCCCGCGTGACCAGCGACGTCGACCAGGTCAGCCAGTTCCTCGTCTTCGGCGGCCTGATCTTCGTCGTCAGCATCGGGCAGATGCTGGTCGCGACCGTGCTGATGGTCGTCTACAGCTGGCAGCTCGCGCTGGTGGTCTGGCTGTCGTTCGCGCCGCTGTTCCTCTCGATCCGCTGGTTCCAGAAGAAGCTGTCGGCCGCCTACACCGTCGTACGCCACCAGGTCGGCGTGCTGCTCGGCGCCATCTCCGAGCCGGTGGTCGGTGCCGCCGTGGTCCGCTCCTACGGCGTCGAGGACCGCACCCAGGCGCGCATCGACACCGCCATCCAGGACTGGCAGGACGCCTACACCCACGCGCAGACCTACACCGTCACGTCGTTCTCCCTCGGCGGCCTCTCGGCCGGCCTGGCCAACGCCGGCGTGATCGTGATCGGCGTGCTCCTCGGCTTCACCGGTGACATGACGCCCGGCCGGGTCCTCGCCTTCGCGTTCCTGGTCACCCTGTTCGTCGGGCCGGTGCAGATGGGCACCCAGATCCTCACCGACGCGCAGAACGCCATCGCCAGCTGGCGCCGCGTCCTCGGCATCCTCGAGACGCCTGCCGACCTCATCGACCCGGGGGCCGACGGCGAGGTCCTCCCGCGGGGTCCGATCGACGTCCGCTTCGCCGACGTCAGCTTCGCCTACCCCGGCGGGCCGCCGGTCCTCCGCGAGGTCGACCTGGCCATCGACGCGGGCACCCGGGTGGCGATCGTGGGGGAGACCGGCTCGGGCAAGTCCACCTTCGCCAAGCTGCTCACCCGCCTGATGGACCCGACCGACGGCGCCGTGCTGCTCGACGGTGTCGACGTACGCCGCATCGAGGCGCGGTCCCTGCGGCGCAGCGTCGTGCTCGTGCCGCAGGAGGGCTTCCTCTTCGACGACTCGATCGCGGCCAACGTGCGCTACGGCAGGCTCGACGCGACCGAGGACGACATCCGCGCCTCGGCGGTCGAGCTCGGCATCGACGACTGGCTGCGCGGCCTCCCGCGCGGGCTCCACACCCAGGTGGGCCAGCGCGGCGAGTCGCTGTCGGCCGGCGAGCGGCAGCTCGTCGCGCTCCTGCGCGCGCACCTCGCCGACCCCGACCTCCTGGTCCTCGACGAGGCCACCAGCGCCGTCGACCCGGCGCTGGAGATGCAGATCGGCCGCGCCCTCGAGCGGCTGATGCAGTCACGGACGTCGGTCACCATCGCGCACCGGCTGTCCACGGCCGAGAGCGCCGACGAGGTGATCGTGGTCGACAAGGGCCGCGTGGTGCAGCGTGGGCCGCACCGTGAGCTCGTCGCGCAGGCCGGCAGCGTCTACGCAGGCCTCCACGCGAGCTGGGTCGCGCAGCACTCGCGGGTGTAGCCCCGCGAGGCCGAGGCTGGCTCAGGAAGCGAGCAGCTGGCTGATGAGCATGTCCGCGTCGAAGACGTCGGACTCGGTGCCGGGGGAGACCACCGCGACGGTGCGCGCGATGAAGTCGACGACGTCCGCGGCGCGAGCCAGCAGCACCAGGTGGCCGTCGGGGGAGCTGAGCTCGATGGAGACCATGGCGCGGCCGCTGAGGCCGATCGCGGGTGAGACGTGCACGTCGCCGTCGCCGGCCGGAGCCTCCGTACCACGGATCAGCAGGTCGCGACCGAAGGTCCACACGAGGTTGCCGTCAGAGGTGACGAACGTCATCGCGACCGCGAACGGGTCGGAGGCGGCGTAGCTGAGCACGGTGTCGATCTCGTGGCGGATGCCGCGGTCGTCCATGCACTCGACGGTGATGTCCAACGCGACGTCGGACAGGGTGTGCCCGCTACCGGACAGGTTCATCGAGAGCTCCTTGTGATCGCCCGAAGTGAGGGTTTCTCCGAGGTTGCGTGCTCATGAGACGGCATGCCCCGACCCTCGTGATGCAAAACGGCAAAAGATGACCCGGGCTGGTCCAGACCGGATCTTGATGTTGGCTCATGGCGAACTTGACGGTAACCCGGCCTTTCGGCTGCTGCGAAACCTCTGGTCCCCCCGGGTAGGTTCTTCCCATGACGGGGGCAGCCAAGCGCATCGTGCTCGAGGTCCTGGGGTGGACCCTGCTGGTGCTGGGTGTGGCGGCGATCTTCCTGCCGGGCCCGGGACTGCTCGGCATCTTCGCCGGCCTCGCACTCCTCTCCCAGCAGTACGACTGGGCGGAGCGGCGGGTCGAGCCGGTCCGGCTGCGGGCGATGCTCGGCGCCGCGGAGAGCGTCGAGACCTGGCCCCGCATCGTCGCCTCCTGCCTCGGGGCGATCGTCCTGGCGGCGTGCGGTGTGCTCTGGATCATGAAGCCGCCGTCCCCGGACTGGTGGCCGCTGGCCGACACGTGGTGGCTGCCCGGTGGGGTCTGGACCGGCGTCACCCAGGTGGCGTCCGCCCTCATCGCGGTCGGCCTGATCATCTACAGCTACCGGCGCTTCCACGGCCACCCCGAGAAGGCCGACGAGCTGCGCAGCGACATCAAGGCCCGCGGTCGCAAGGCTGAGGACCGCACCGTCGGCGCCGACAGCTGACCCGGATTCCGGCCCGGGCCGCACGATGGGATACGGTTCTGCCGAGCTTGGGCGATTGGCGCAGTGGTAGCGCGCTTCGTTCACACCGAAGAGGTCACTGGTTCGAACCCAGTATCGCCCACCAAGTCCGCAACAGCCCCTGACCTGCGAGAAGAGCAGGTGCGGGGGCTGTCGGCATTCGGTCGCGCGGCCGCCGTGGCTCCATGGGACACCAGCGGCACGGCCCACCGACGGACGTCTCATGGTCGGTACAACGACGGACGGTCACCCGAGGTGACGCACCACGACCGAACCGCCTTCGGTCGGCTCAGGGCCGCCGATCGAGCCTCACCCAGCGGCGGGCTCCGTCCGAGCTCACGGCGATGAGGATCAGGACCGTGATCGCGGTGCTCATCAGGACGGAGAAGTGGACCTCGTCGGCCGCGCCGAGGTCGACCAGCTGGGTGACGGCCTCCACGGTGCACACGACCATGAGGGCGAACCGGGCCCAGGCATGGTGAGCGAGCATGAACGCCCACAGCCCGACGAGGCACAGCGCGCTGATCCCCATCACGGCGATCTCGAAGGTCGAGGCGGCGGCTGGGGCGCTGTCGCCACGGACGACGGCGGCGAACACGGCCGTCAGGGTCACCGCGGACTTGCCCACGCTCAACGCGGCCGCGGCCAGGAGGGTCGGTGGCGGTACGCGGTGGGACACCGCGCGCGACAACGCGTCGTCTGCCGGCTCCAGCCGGTCCGGCACCGGCGCCTGGAGGGTGGTCAGGTCCAGGATCGGCAGGCTGCCGTCGGTGCGTACGACGTCGCCTCCACCGTTGCGGGTGGTGAAGGCGCTGGAGTAGTCCTTGATGACGCGCAGGGAGACGTCCGGGGCCGCGTAGCGGACCGTGTCGATGACGTAGTCGCGCTCGATGTCGATGTCGGCGTCCACCCGGTGCGTCACCTGGAGGGTGAAGAGGGAGATGCCGACCGCCCTGTCGTACGTCGCTGCGGCCAGCCACTGCACCTCGAACCCACCGGGCAGCTTCCAGCCGTCGGGGACCGGCCAGAAACGCACGTGGTGGCGTTGTGACGGATTGCCGTCGACCTCCTGCTGGTAGGCGAACGCCTGCCGTTGCCCGAAGAGGAACAGCGACGAGACGGGGGCTTCCGGATACGGGCGGCGCAGCACCGACGAGACCACGATCCGCCAGGAGGAGCGGATCGTGAGCTCGTCGGCACGGGTCCAGCCGGCGCGGAGCATGGCGGCGTGGATGTCCGCCTCGGTGCCGTCGAGAGCCAGGTTGATCGGGTCACCGAGCACACCGATGTCGGTGAGGGACCGCCCGATGAAGTAGTCGGGGACGTAGACCTTCGAGAGCACCTCCTGGAGGCGGGGGAGCCCCACGTAGGCCAGCAGCACCCAGAACAGGAACACCGAGCCGATGACGTACCAGCCGTCGTCGACACCGACGGTGACCACGATCCACCCCAGCCACATGACGAGCACCGTGCCGATCACGAAGAACGCGCCGTCGACGATCTGCTGGACGGGCCACAGCGGTGTGCCGGAGACGTCGTCCGGTGCGAGCTCGAACGTGGGAGGCGAGGTCGGGGGCGGTGTGTCCACGGCATCGCCGCGGCGCCAGTCCTCGGCGGGTTCTATCCCCATGCGTGACCATCCTCGCTTAGCCTCGGCCCATGAAGGCCCACCGGGGACCAGGCGACGGCTGGGTGGACGAGCAGATCCAGGTGGGCGGGACGTCGGTCCACTACCGGCGCAGCACCACCGAGGACGGGGTCGCCCTCGTCCACCTGCACGGGTTCGCGATCTCCGGCGCCTACCTGATGCCGACCGCCCGAGCCCTGGCCGCGCGTGGGGTCAACGTGGTCCCGGACCTGCCCGGCTACGGGCGCAGTGAGCGACGGGATCGCGTCCTCGACATCCCGGGCCTGGCCGACAGCACGATCGCGATCCTCGACGGTCTGGGCATCGACAAGGCCGTCCTGGTCGGGAACTCGATGGGCTGCGCCGTCAGCCTGGAGGTCGCCCACAAGGCGCCCGAGCGGGTGCACCGGCTCGTGCTGGTCTCGCCGGCCGGGGGCGTGCACAACCAACCCATGGGCCGCGCCGTCGGGCAGCTGGCGAAGGACGTCTTCCGTGAGAGCACGAGGATGTTTCCCGTCGCCGTGCCCGACTACGTGAGGTTCGGGCCCCTCAACGGACTGCGTCTCTTCGGCGAGCTGACCCGCTTCCCGTCGCTCGAGCGACTGCTGAACACGCCCGTCCCGACCCTTGCCGTCCTGGGGACCCGCGATCCCCTCCTGCCGTCTCCCGACCGCATCCGCGAGGTGGCCCGGCTCGCTCCGGAGCACCTGACGATCGCCGTCATCGACCGAGCGGCACACGCGGTGAACTTCAGTCACCCCACGGAGCTGGCTGGCGTGATCGGGTTGTGGCTCGACGACGCGGTCGGCGACGGCTCGCGCCTCCCGCCCGGCGTGCGGGTGGTTGCGGCCACGTAGCCCGGCCGAGGGAAGCAAGCACGTGCCCGTCAGCTCGAGGCGGCGGCGTAGCGCTGCAGGAACAGCGCCTCGGTCAGCGCCATGGCGGAGATYTCCGTCGGGTCGACGCTCTCGTTGGGGGCGTGGATCAACGCCTGCGGCTCCTCCACGCCCATGAGGATGATCTCGGCGTCCGGGTAGGTGTCGGTGAAGACGTTGCACAGCGGGATGGAGCCGCCCTGCCCCAGCGTGACCATCGGCGTCCCGTAGGCCTCCGACATCGCCGCGCCCATCGCCTGGTACGCCGGTCCGTCGATCGTGGCCCGGAACGGCGAGCCGGTCGCCTCGACCTCGACGGTGACGTGGACCCCCCACGGTGCGGCGTGGTGGAGGTGCGCCGTGAGCGCCTTCTCAGCCACGTCCGGCGACAGCCCGGGCGGGATGCGGAGGTTCAGCCGCGCCGCCGTCCTCGGCACGATCGCGGCCGCCGAGCCCACCACGGGCGGGCAGTCGATGCCGAGCACGGTGACGCACGGACGAGCCCACAGCATGTCCGACACCGTGCCGTCACCGAGGAGCCGCACGCCCTCCAGCAGCCCGGCGTCACCCCGGAACTGTTCCGGCGGGTAGGGCTCGCCCTCCCACCGACTGGTGTTGTCCAGGCCCTCGATCGTGGTGTTGCCGTCCGCGTCCCGCAGGGTGGCCAGCATGGCGACCAGCGCCGCCAGGGCGTCCGGGGCCGCGCCGCCGAACATCCCGGAGTGCACCTCGGAGGCGAGTGCCTCCACCGTGACGACCACGTTGACCATCCCGCGCAGGCTGACGGTCGCCGCCGGCTTGCCCACGGCTGCGTTGCCGGTGTCGCAGACGAGGATCGTGTCCGCGCGGAGCAGGTCGGGGTTCTCGACGACGAAGGCCTCGAGCCCGCCGGTGCCCTGCTCCTCGGAGCCCTCCACCACCAGCTTGAGGTTCACCGGTACGTCCTCACCCAGGGCACGTAGTGCCAGGAGGTGCATGAGGATGTTGCCCTTGCAGTCCGCTGTCCCGCGCCCGTACCACCGCCCGCCCCTCTCGGTGAGCTCGAAGGGCGGCGTCTCCCAAGCGGTGTCGTCGAGGGGCGGCTGCACGTCGTAGTGGGCGTACAGCAGGACCGTGGGTGCGTCGGCGCGCGCGCACGGTCGGGAGCCGACCACTGCGTTGCTGCCGTCCGCTGTCCTTTCCAGCCGCGCGTCGGTGAAGCCGAGGGCCGCGAAGTGATCGAGGACCCAGGTGGCCGCCCGGTCGCACTCCTCCGGTGGGAACTGGCGTGGGTCGGCGACCGACCGGACGGCGACCAGCTCGGCCAGCTCCTCCTTCGCCTGCGGCATCAGCTCGGCGACACGGGCGCGCAGGTCCGTGGTCACGAGCCCGCCACGTCGTCGGTCTTGAGGTCACCGACGAAGTCCTTGAAGTCGTCCAGCTCGTCGGGGCAGTAGATCTGGATGATGAGCAGCTGGCCCTGCACGACCCGACTGTCCGCGATCACCGGCCTCTGCCCGGGACCGGTCGCCCCGTTGGTGAGCTGCGACAGCAGGACGGCCCGGCTCAGTGCCTCGTTCGGGTTCTCGCAGGTGGCGCCGCCGTCGTCGCCCAGGACACGTGCGACCTGGTCCACGTCGGGAGTGCGGGCTCCGACCTCCGTGAGCGCGTTGATGAGCTCGTTGGCCTTGTTCTGGGCCTGCGCGTCATTGACCCCGCGGCTGAAGGCGAGGACGCCGGCGAGGGTGATCACCGCGAGGAGGACCAGGACGGCGATGAAGATCCAGCTGCGCTCGCGCGGGCTCTGGGTCTCGGCAGGAGTGCTCATGACGCGATCACCTCCTCCGGTTCGGGCTGCTTCCAGCTGGGCTTGCGCATCTTGTAGAAGATGAACGGCACCAGGAGCCCGAGCCCGAGCGCGCCGCCGCCCACGATCGCGAAGTACAGTCCGGCGTTGCCGTCCGCGAACTGCGACGGCGGGACGAAGCCGACGAGCAGGGCGGCCAGGGAGGCGGCGAAGCCGATCCCGCACATCCCGATCAGCATGGGCGCGCGGTAGCCGCGCGGGTGGTCGGGTTCCTTCCGT
Organism: Nocardioides sp. P4_G10; assembly: GCF_056401175.1. Lineage (NCBI taxonomy): Bacteria > Bacillati > Actinomycetota > Actinomycetes > Propionibacteriales > Nocardioidaceae > Nocardioides > Nocardioides sp. P4_G10. Next base: position 59,358 of record NZ_JBFUJV010000016.1, read on the forward strand.
CGGAGCTGGATCGCCGCGACGAACATCAGCAGGTACATGATGAGGTAGACCTGCGTGGTGATCACCGAGAAGACCCAGTAGGCGCTGGAGACGTCGGGGATCAGGGCGTAGGCGAGGCCGATCACCGTGGTGACGAGACCCTGGACGACCAGGATGTTCTGCTGCACGCCGTTCTTGTTGAGCTTCTGCAGGTACGGCGGCAGGTAGCCCTCCTGGCGGGAGATCAGCAGCAGGCCCTTCGAGGGGCCCGCGAGCCAGGTCAGCATGCCGCCCAGCGAGGCGGCCACCAGCATGATGCCGACGATCGGGGTCAGCCACTGCCAGCCGAAGTTCGCGAAGACCGCGTCGAAGGCCTGCATGACGCCAGCGGTCAGGGACAGCTCCTCGGCAGGAACGATCCAGCTGATCGCCAGCGCGGGCAGGATGAAGATCGTGAGCACCAGGCCCATGGCCAGGAACATCGACTTCGGGAACTCCTTGCCCGGGTTCTTCAACGACCCCACGTGGACCGCGTTCATCTCCATGCCGGAGTAGGAGAGGAAGTTGTTGACGATGAGCACGAGGCTCGAGAGACCTGCCCACACGGGGAAGATGTTGTCGGCGGTCATCGGCGCCGCGGACTCGTTGCCCTGTCCGAGGAAGACCATGCCGAGCAGGACCAGCACGACGCCGGGGATCAGGGTCCCGATGATGAGGCCACCGCTGGCCAGGCCGGCCACGCCCTTGGTGCCGCGCGAGGAGATCCACACGCCGGACCAGTAGACGACGATGATGACGGCTGCTGTCCACACGCCACTGCTGGCCAGCTCAGGATTGAAGACGTACGCGAGCGTGCTGGCCACGAACCCGAGCAGGCTCGGATAGTAGAAGATCGTCATCGCGAACTGGCACCACACGGCCAGGAAGCCCATCGRCTTCGAGATGCCCTCCGACACCCACTTGTAGATGCCGCCCTCCCAGCCGGACGCCAGCTCGGCCGACACCAGTGACGTCGGCAGCAGGAAGACGACGGCGGGGAGGAGGTACAGGAACACGCAGGCGAGGCCGTAGACGGCCATGGTCGGCGCCGCGCGCAGGCTGGCGACCGAGCTGGTGGTCATCATGGCGAGGGCCACCCACGAGATGTAGGTGGTCGTCGGCACCTTGGCACGCGCCGCCACGTCCCCCGCCGTCACGTCGACCGCCGCCTCGTGTCGAGCTTCGCACCACGCGTCATCCCCATCACCCCTTCAGCGAGCGAGCCAGTGCCCGGTGTCTCGACGCTAGTGAGGCCGCTGCGAGCCGCGGATCATCCGCGGCGGGTGACCCCTCCGGAGCGCGCGGTCAGCCCCGAGCCATCGCATCGACGCACACCGTGATGGCGAGGACGAGGGCCACGTCCTGGCCCTCGGCCAGCTGGACGCCGTACGTGTCACGGACGCGGAACCACTTCTTCGAGACCTTGGCCACCGTGTCACCGTCTCGTTCGATCTCGTACTCGTGATCGACGATGTTGCCGTGCGCCTTGAGGTCCTCGCCGTCGTCCACCTCGATGATGTAGTGGTCGCGGATGCCGAGGAGTCGCTTGTGCACCGTCGCGGTCATGGCGCCGTGCTCGATGGTCATCTTGTCGCGCACGGAGAGCTTCTTCTCCTGGATCTTGCACAGCTCGTTGCCGCTCGCGTCCTCCAGGATGAAGGTGTCCCGCAGCCGGGCAGCCTTGCCGTTGACCTTGAAGAGCCGGCGACCGCTGTCGTCCTCGATCCAGAAGTCGTCCCCGATCGCGACCAGCTTCTCGCGCATCCGGAACGTGGGGCCGTCGAGGCCCCGGTCGCGAAATCCCATCGTTCCTCCTGTGTCGGGCCGCTCGAGCATGCCGCGGCGGGGCAGCCGTGACCTTCGCGGTCCGGTCCGGTCCGGTCCGGTCCGGTCAGGCCAGGACCTTGGCCTTGGCCTGCTCGTACTCGGCGGGGGACAGGACGCCGCTGTCGCGCAGCTCGGCGAGGCCCCGGAGCTCCTCCGACACCTGGGTCGAGGGCGGTCGCTGCGAGTCGTAGACCGCCATGCGCGCCATCGCCGCCTCACGGTTGCGCCGGTTCATGGAGTCGCCGTTCGAGATGATGTAGACGAGGGCTCCCAGCCAGGGGACGAGGACGATGAAGATCGTCCAGAGGGCCTTCTTGCCACCGCTCATGCTGTCGTCCCGGAAGATGTCGGCCAGGATGTGGATGAGGAGCGAGATCCAGGCCAGCAGGATCGTGAACCAGAAGATCGAGACCATCACGTCCCAAAAACCGAAGTCATCTGACATGTCTACGTACTCCTACGCTGGTGTGACGGGACGGGACGGGACAGGGACGGGCGCCGAGTCACGCGACGCCTGCCGCTCAGTAGCCGTCGAGGGATCGACGGTCACCGTGAGCCGTGACGGCATAGATCACCACGAAGTTGACGGTGATCATGATGAGCGACCAGAGGGGATAGGCCGGCATGAAGACGAGGTTGGCGATGGAGCTCGCCACCGCGAGCACGATGGCCACGATCCGGGCCCACATCGCACCCCGGAGGAGCGCCCCGCCCGCGCAGGCCACGAGGATGCCCAGGATCAGGTGGATCCACCCCCACGTCGTGTAGTCGACGCTCACGACGAGGCCGTTCTCGCCGACCTGGTAGTAGTCCTCGTCGAAGATGCCGACGAAGCCGGCGATCGCGTGGAAGCACCCGAGGATGAACATCATGGTGCTGGCGAACATGATCCAGCCCGACCATGCACCGCCCGTGGAACGGTTCTCGTGGCGGTCCTGCGATGCCACCGGGCTCGGTGTCGCCATCGGCCTGCCTCCCTCTCGTCGTGCTCGTTCCCTCAGCATGAAGACAGCGCACTGGGACGGCCTCACCCCCCGAGGGTGACGCGAGGACCCCGCCGACGGAGCACCGTGGCGTGATGGTCGACGAGGAGCAAGAGTTCGAGTACGACGTCCAGCTGACGCGGCGTCCCGACGACGCGCTCCGCGCCCTCTACCCCGGCATGACGGTGCGCAGCACCCAGGCCCAGACCGCCCTCCGGCGCCGGGTCGAGGGACCCGAGGAGCTCAGCGCGCTGCTCGTCGAGATCGGCAGCCTCGGCCTGACCCTGACGGACGTGCACCGGGTGATGAGCGTCGAGGACGACGATCCCGGTGCGGCCCGGGACCAGCACCGCGCCACCAGCACGAGCCTCGCCGGCGCGGGTCTGTACGAGGTCCGGGTCGTCGGCGAGCTGGGAGGGACCTCCCTGCGATACCTGAAGTGCACGCACTACCCCGTGCAGAAGCAGACGCTCGTGCGGCTCACTCTGGTCGCGGGTGAGCTCCACCGGTTCCTCCAGGCCTGCACCGACTGCGGGGCAGGCCTGGCACGGGTGCACCGCGTGGGCACTCCCGCCCTGGTGGGCTCGGGCTAGCAGAGGCCGAGGGTCCGGCCGTGGCGCACGGCGTCCACCCGACGGTTGACCCCGAGCTTGCCGAAGATGCCCTTGAGGTGGGTCTTGACGGTGTTGGTGGACACGAAGAGGGCTGCGGCGATCTCCTCCGTCGAGTTCATCTGCGCCAGCAGCTCGAGGACCTGGCTCTCGCGTTCGGTGAGCAGCGAGGAACGGAGCTGGTCGGCGTCCACGCCGAGGGTCGGTGCGACGGGCGTCGGACGCCCGGTCCCGCTGTCGTCCCCCGGGCAGGTGGCAAGGAACTCGCGGTGCTTCCGCAGCAGGGCGGGGTCACGCTCCACGGTCCTGCGCAGCCATGCCCCGTCCCGCATCAACGCGCGGCGCATCCCCTCGCCCGTGGCCGAGCGGAGGGCGCGGTCGGTCAGGAGTCGTGCCCGCTCGGGTCGCCGCTGCTCCTCGGCCATCCGTGCCTCGAGCAGCCACGCCTCGATCTGCAGGCCCAGCGGAGCGTGGTCGAGGTCGGTGACCGCACGGCTGAGGACGGCCAGCGCGCCGCGTACGTCACCGATCATCCGCCGTGCGAGCGCCGCCATGACCATGGCCTCGACCACGGCGTGCTGGGGCACGGGGGTGAGCAACGCCATCGCCCGGTGTGGCTCGCCCGACGCGATCAGCGCCTCGGCCCGCACGACCGTCACCAGCTCGGAGAGCCAGTTCGAGCCAGCAGCCGGGACCGCTCGTTCCCGGGCCGCGAGGAGCCGCGTCGCGGCCTCGGGTTCCCCCACCGCGATCGACAGCTTCGCGTCGAGCAGCACGTGGCTCGTCGCCAGCCAGGTGTCGTGCCCACGCACGACGTCGTCCAACGTGTCGAGGTGGCGCCGGGCACCGGGGAAGTCGGCGCGCTCGAGGGCGATCCAGGCCTGGGCGAGGAGGGCGTGGGCACGACCGGGGGCGCCGTGGGGGTCGACGGGGCCGGACTGCGCCTGCTCGACGTGGCGCTCGGCCCGCCGCAGGTCGCCCTGGAGCGCCTCGACGTGGGCCAGGGGGCCCAGGAACCGGCTGCGCGTCTCCGGGGTCGCGGCGTCCGCTCCCCGGGAGAGCACCGCGGCGACCTCGCCGCGGCCCGCGTCCTCGACCCGCGCGGCCGCGAGGTGGGTCTTGAGCAGCTCGCTGAGCTCGGTGATGCTGGAGGGGACCATTGCCTGGTCGGTCGGCCGCACGTCCGCGAGCGGCTGCTCGACGGCCCCGGGCGCCGGGATCACGCGTGGCTCTCCCCAGGAGCCGTCGGCCCGGATCTCCACCAGTGCCCATCCCCAGGTGGGCGGGGCCAGCTCATGACCGGTGGCGCGGGGCCGTGGCAGGCTGGGGCTGGCGACACAGGCGGGCGGGTGGGTCTGGCGTGAGGGGGCTTGCCGGGCAGGGGGGTGCAGTGACATGTCGTGGCTCCCAGGTCGGCGACGAGCGGGCACCGCTCAATTAGCCACACATCGGGGTGAGGCGGGAACACCCGCAGCGTGATCTCACCCGGGTGAGGCCGGGTGGACTAGATGAGGGACTGCCCGCGCGCGATCCGCACCGCATCGGCTCGCGAGTGGGCGCCGAGCTTGAGATAGGCCGCCCTGGCATGTGACTTGACGGTGTTGGGCGACAGGTACAGCTCGACCGAGATCTCGTGCAGGCTCAGTGAGCCCTGCATCATGCGGAGGACGTCGATCTCGCGCTCGGTGAGGGGCTCGCCGAGCACCTCGAGGGCGTCGAGGTCGTTGAGGAGCTTCCTGACTGCGTCCACCCGCGCGCGCATCGCCGTCATCCCGTCGGTGAAGCGGCTCATGCGCTGGGTGAGCTCCGCCAGCAGGTCCCTGGCGAGAGCGGCGTGGCCCAGGCGGGCTGCGATCCTCGCGCTCACCAGGAGGTGGTGGATGGGTCCCCACTCCGCCTGCGCGTTGTCGAGCCGGCGCGTCGAGAGGCCGAGCTCCAGGGTGCGCATGGCGTCGTCGGACTTGCCCGCGTCGGCCTGCGCCTGCGCCAGGGCGACGTAGGCCCACGCGGCCTGCGGTGCCGCTCCCAGTCCTCGGCCGTCGAGCACGTCCATGGCCAGCTCCGCGCACTCGCGTGCATGCGTGGCGTTGCCCCGCTCGCTCTCCACGAAGCACTCGAGGGTCAGGGCCAGGATGCGGATCATCCCGGGCGCGCCGTCGGTCCGGGTGGCCGCTCGCAGGTGGGGGATGGCCTGGTCGAGCTCGCCCTGGAGGTAGTGGGCATGACCGAGCGCTGCCTGGGCGATGCCGAACTGGGCAGACCGGCCGTCCGTCTCGAGCTCGGCGGCGCGTCGCGCCGCGGCCATCATGTCGACGGGGCCGCCGAAGCCGAAGATGGCGCGCATCTGGGACGTGGCGGACTCGACCGACCGGGAGCCGTCCGGCAGCGGACCGTAGTCGTCCAGGCCCTCGAGCGCGCGGAGGTGGCTCCCCATCGCCTGCTCGTCACCGGCCAGGCCGGCCATCCAGGCGGCCGTCACGTGGGCCGGGGGAGCGCCGTCGCCGGGACCCAGGACGTGGAGCCACCCCTCGACGGTGGCGGCCTGACCGGCGTCCACGAACCGCAGCCAGTTGGCCTGGACGAGCTCGGATGCGTCCGGTGTCCTTCCGGCCGCGAGCCAGTGCGAGATCGCTTCCGGGACGAGACCGTGGGCGGAGTACCACTCGGCGGCCCGGGCGTGGAGCTCCTCGATGCGCTGGGGGCGCGACAGCTCCAGCTCGCTGCGGGCGACGGCGGCGAAGAGCTGGTGGAAACGGAACCACGTCCTATCACCGTCGAGCGGCACCAGGAACAGGTTGGCGCGTTCGAGGTCGTTGAGGATCGTCGCGCTGTCACTGCGTCCCAGCAGGTGGTCGCAGAGAGCAGCCGAGAACCGGTCCAGCACCGAGACGTCGAGGATGAAGTCCCGCAGCCTCTCCGGATGCCGGCTGAGGACCTCCTCGGTGAGGTAGTCCCCGATGAACCGGTTGCTCCCGCTGAAGCGGTGCACGAAGTCGTCGGGGTCCGGTCGGTCGGCGAGGGAGAGCGCGGCGAGGTAGAGGGCCGCGGGCCAGCCCTCGGTCCGTTCGACCAGCTCGGCGAGGGTGTCGTCCGAGAGGGCGACGCCCGTGCGGGTGACCATCTGGCCCGCCTCCTCCGGCGTGAAGGCCAGGTCCTCGGCCCGGAGCTCGGCCAGGTCGTGGGACACGCGCAGCCGCCCCAGCCGGAGTCCGGGGTCGGACCGGGTGATGATCACGACGTGGGCCTTCTCCGGCAGGCTCTGCACGAGGAGCTCGACCTCCTCGTGGCGTGCGGTCAGCTGGACGAAGTGGAAGTCGTCGAGGACGAGCACCAGGTCGTCCGGCATGGCCGCCAGCGCTGCCATGATCGTCGCCAGCAGGGTCGGCGGCGCCTGCAGGCGCCGGCCGAACACCCGCGAGGGTTCGACGAGGGGCAGCACGCACCCCGCCCGTTCGATGGCCGCGGCCACGTGGCTCCACAGCCGCACCGGGTCGTTGTCGCCGGCGTCGAGGGAGATCCACGCGGCGTCGGGACACTCCTCGTCCTGCAGCGCTTGCGCCACCATGGTGGTCTTGCCATAGCCGGCCGGAGCAGCCACGAGGGTGACCGGACGGCGGACCGCCCGGGCCATGGCCTCCATCAGGCGCGGTCGGTCGACCCAGCTCGCGCGTCGGGACGGCGGGTGGAGCTTCACGTCCGACAGGTGGTCCATGGGCGGGACGAGGACGGCACCACGAACAGGCGGCTCCGGCCCGAAAGCGCTCATCGGTCAGCCTCCCCTCCCGCTGCCCGTCTCCCCCGAGCTGCTCTTGACCCGATCTTGACCATACGGCCCTCGGCGGGGCGGCGTCTGCACCCGGGACCGTCCCGGGACCGTCCCGGGCCCCCCCAAGGGCCGTGCCAGGGGCTAGACGTCCGGCTCGCGGCGCACGTCGACGAGCGCGAAGCCCTCGCGACTGAGCGCCGCCAGCAGCCCGTGGAGCTCGGCGTCGTCGCCGAGCACGACGTGGATCGTGAACCCGCCGGGGTCGATCGAGACGGTCGCGCCCTCGAAGTCGTCCAGCAGCTCGGAGGGCACGTCGCCCACGGCGCGGATCTCGTAGGCCGATCTCGACATGAGGTCCTCGATTCGTCGACGGGGGTTGCCGGGGGTTGCCGGGGGGTCTAACCGTGCGCCACGGGGGTGCCGGATCGCGTCACCCTTTGCGGGTGACGCCCGCCCGCGGTGCACCCCGGACCACCGGCGCGAGCGCCTCGATCACGGGCTGCCGCTCGGCGCGGACGGCCTGATCACGAGCTCCAGCAGGGTCCCCGTCACCGCGACCACCACAGCACCCAGCAGGGCGCTGCCCGCGCCCGCGACGTCCAGGTTCGGGCTCAGGCCCGCCGTGACGGCGAAGAGGGCGCCGTTGACGAGGAGTGCGGAGGCGCCCATCCGGAGCCACGACTGGGAGCCGGCCAGCCACTGCAGCACCGGCCCCACCATCGCGTTGACCAGTCCGAAGAGCACGGACACGGCGAGATAGGTCCCGAGCCCGCCGTTGACCGTGATGCCCGGGACGAGTGCCGTCGCGACCCACACCGCCGCGGCCATGATCGACCAGTTCACGAGCACGTGGACGATGGTCAGCAGGTCGCCGCTGGTGAGGCCGCCGTCCACGACCCTGTCGGCGTGCTGCTCCGCCTCCACGAACTCGCCAGCCGTCGCCGGGTCGGTGAGAGCGAACCGGTTCTTCAGCCGGACGAGCCATCGCGCGTCGGAGGAGTCGAACTGGGCTCCCATGACGGCGCAGCCGATGACGATGCCGGCTGCCGCCAGCAGCCACCCGAGCAGCGTGATCGTGACCCCGAACAGGCCGAAGTCGGCGGTCGCACGATCCATCATCCCCGGCATGTAGATGGGCGTGCCGATGGCGAGGATCGTCATGCAGACCGCGGAGGCGCCCCCTGTGGCGAGCAGGCGACGCCAGTGCACCTGCCGCTCGAGCAGGAGGTAGGGGATGCACGTCCACAGCACGAGGCCGACACCGGCCTGGAGCGGTATCGTCCAGAGCCACTCGAGCGGGAACCGACTGGCCAGCTCACGGACCAGGTAGGACAGGCCGATCATCACGGTGAAGGCGACCAGCCCGAGTCCCGCGTACATCGTGCTGCGCAGGCCGGCCTTGGTCCGTCCCCACGCGGCGCGGTACATCGACTGGAGCCGGCGACTGAACGCCATCGCTGAGTAGATCAACAGCAGCGCGCTGAACACCGACACGCTGCTGGACGCCCCGGCGGGGGTGAGGAACAGCTGCTCCACGGCGTCGGCCGAGGCGCCCGACAGGTTGAACCTCCGGATGATCGACCGAGCGATCACGTCCTCCTGCCCGGCCGGAGCGGCACTGGCCACGACGATGAAGAGCGGGATCAGCGCGGTCAGGGCCTGGGACGAGAGCACGATGCAGCGGTCGAAGCCCTCCATGAGGGCGAAGCGCCGCACGGACTGGCCGAGGAACGACGCGGCGACCCGGCGCGACAGGGCGCTGACCTCGTCCGAGCGCTCCTCCGGGAGCAGGCGCATCAGCTCACTCCTGGAGGACTGCGACCTTCCGTGCCGGCACGAGCGATCACCTGCCCGCCCTCGTCGCCTCCTCGACCCGCGTCCGCGCGGGTCCTGACCACGTCATGCTCGGTCGCGTCGATGCGGCTGTCGTCATCCGGCATGGGTGAGGTCAACGGGCGTCTGGAGAACCAAGGTGCAAGGGGTACGACCCGCCGCGGAGGACGGCATGGAGGACGGACATGGAGGAAGTCGGCTTCGCCGTCCTGATGCTCCTCGTGCTCGCGTGGGCGGTGGTCTCGCACCTCCTGGAGCGCGTCAACGTCCCGACGGCGCTGGTGTTCCTGGCCTGCGGGTACGTCCTCGCCAACCCGGGGTGGGGCGTGCTCGCCGTCGACGTCGAGGTCCCCCGGATGCACCTCCTGGTGGAGACGACGCTCGCCCTGCTCCTGTTCTCCGACGCGGCGCAGGTCAACGTCGCGCGGCTGCGGCAGGACCTCGCCTTCCCGGCCCGGCTGCTCGGGATCGGGCTCCCGCTCTCGATCGTGCTGGGGGCCGTGGGTGCGGCGGTGCTCCTCGACGACCTCACGTGGGCACTGGCCGGCTTCGTCGGGGCTGCCCTCGCGCCGACGGACGCGGCGCTCAGCGCTCCGGTGATCAACGACCGTCGGGTCCCGCAACGGATCCGGCGCGTCATCAACGTGGAGAGCGGCCTCAACGACGGCATCGCCACCCCGGTCGTCGCGTTCACCCTGACCGTGGCCGCCGCCGGGCTCGGGATCGGCGGCCATGACGCGAGTCCCGAGGCCCGGGCAGTGGCGGAGCTGGCGCTGGGGGTCCTCGTCGGCGCCGTGGTCGGGGTGCTCGGCGTCGGGCTGATCACGGCGTGCTCCCGACGCGGATGGATCGCCGGGGGAGGGGGCCGCGTGGCGACGATGGCCGCGGCCCTCGCGAGCTTCTCCTGCGCCATCGCACTGGACGGCAACGGTTTCATCGCGGCGTTCGTCGCGGGGATCGCGTTCGCGGCCTGGCGGCCTGGCACCCACGCAGCGCGCGCGGGTGACCCCGAGGGCGAGGACCTCGTGGAGCTGCCCGAGCTCGTCGGTCGGCTGCTGGCACTCGCGGTCTGGTTCCTCTTCGGCGCGGCCATGCTCCCCCTGGCGCTGGATCACCTCTCCGCGCCGACCGTCCTCTACGCCGTCCTCAGCCTCACGGTGTTCCGGATGGTGCCGGTGGCACTGGCCCTCCTGGGCAGCGCGACCGACAGGTCGACCGTCCTGTTCGTGGGATGGTTCGGGCCCCGGGGGCTCGCGTCGGTGGTGTTCGCCCTGCTCGCCGTCGAGGAGCTCGGGACCGCATCGCCGGTCGCAGTCGAGGCCTGCGCCGTCGTCACGCTCACCGTCCTCCTCAGCGTGGTGCTCCACGGCGTGTCCGCTGCCCCGCTCGGGCGCTGGTACGCGCGACGGCAGCGGCTCACTCGCGGGGGGTGATACGCCCGGGCCCGTCGAGTCCGAGACTCGACCGGAGGCCGTGCGGACGGTGTGCCACACCGCGCGTCGGTCGTTCCGACGGGCCCGATGGCGAGGTGGGTGCAGATGATCCGACACCACCGGAACGGGCGAGCGCGGTGATGGCCGACGTCATGGTGGTCCTGGGAGCCGGACTCGTGGTCCTCGACTACGTGATCAAGTTCCTGGCTCTCGGGGTGCTGCCGAGCAACAGGAAGCCCTCGTCGGCCATGGCGTGGCTGATCCTGATCCTGATCGTGCCCCTGGCGGGCTTCGTCGTCTTCCTGGTGCTGGGTCGCACGAACCTGGGAAGGGGCAGGCTGGCGCGGCAGCGCGAGGCCGACGCGGCCATCCGTGCCGCGACGGAGGTCCTGCCCTCGACGACGGTCTCCGAGCCGGCGTACCTCCCGTCGATGGCCACCCTCAACTACAACCTCGGCGCGCTGCCCCTCCAAGGCGGCAACAAGATCGACCTGATCCCCGGCTACCACGACTCCATCGCGGCGATGACGGCCGAGGTCGCCGCGGCCCGGTCGACGGTGGAGGTCGAGTTCTACATCACGGCCTGGGACGACGTGACCGGACCCTTCTTCGAGGCGCTGGTCGCGGCCACCGCCCGCGGCGTCCAGGTGCGACTGCTCGTCGACCACCTGGGGTCCAGGGGCATCCCGGGCTACGCCGAGTTCGCGAAGCGCCTGGACGCCTCGGACATCGAGTGGCGTCCGATGCTCCCGCTGCGCCTGCTCAAGGGCGAGTTCCGGCGCCCCGACCTGCGCAACCACCGCAAGATCCTGGTGGTCGACGGCACAGTGGCCTTCATGGGGTCGCAGAACCTCATCGAGCCGGGCTACAACAAACCGAAGAACCACGCCGCGGGACGCGAGTGGGTCGAGCTCGTCGCCCGCATCGACGGGCCGACGGTCAGTGCCCTGCGCGCGGTGTTCGCCAAGGACTGGTTCACCGAGACCCACGAGCGCCTGGCCGAGCAGGTCTCGGCGTCGAAGCCGCAGACCCACGCGGGCGGGGTGACGGCACAGGTGCTGCCCAGCGGTCCGGGCTACGTCACGGAGAACAACCTGCGGCTCTTCACGGCCCTGATCTACTCCGCGCAGTCGCGCGTCTCGTTGACGAGTCCCTACTTCGTCCCGGACGAGCCGCTGCTGTACGCCGTGACGACGGCGGCTCGCCGAGGCGTGGAGGTGGAGCTCTTCGTGAGCGAGGAGGGCGACCAGTTCATGGTGTACCACGCCCAGTGCTCCTACTACCAGGCGCTGCTCGAGGCGGGTGTGCGCATCCACCTCTACCCCGCCCCGGCCGTGCTCCACTCCAAGCACTTCTCCATCGACGACGACGTCGCGGTCATCGGCTCCAGCAACATGGACCTGCGCTCGTTCGCGCTCAACCACGAGGTGTCGATGATGCTCACCGGCGCGGACATCGTCGCTCGGTTCCGCAAGGTCGAGGACGACTACCGCACGCTGTCGCGCGAGCTGACCCTCGAGGAGTGGCAGCAGCGCTCGGCCTGGCAGCGGTACCTCGACAACACGATGCGGCTCACGGCCGCGCTGCAGTGAGAGGAGAGGACGATGGCCCGGACGACGCACGAGCTGTGGCTCGAGGACCGGCAAGGCGTCATCGACCGGGGCCGGGACAGGGCGTGGTGGCGGTGCCTGCACTGGTGCAGCTCGGTCGGTCTGCTGCTGGCGGTCGTGCAGTGGGGATGGGTCGTCCCGAGCGCGGTCGTGCTCGCCGGCGTGGCGATCTCCGTGCTGCTCTTCGTCGCGTGCCTCGGCAAGGTCGACCTCGCGCGGGTGCGGGTCGTGGTGGACGTGTCCGCGCTGACGACCCTCGCGACCGTCGGCGCGGCGGGCCTCGTAGCCGCCTGGGCCCCCGCCGGGCTGTCCATCGTGCTGGCGCTGACCCTCACGTCCCCCGCCGTACGTCGCTCGCTGCGGGACGCGCGGACGGCGATGCGGCTGTCGCTCGTCCTGGCACGTGCGGCACGCAAGCGCACGGGGGGGTCGCCCTGGTGACGCCGCGTCCTGGGCTCTTGCCGTGACCGGCCTCGCGCCTCCCTCGAGGCCGACGTGACCATCACCGTCACCTGGCTCGGGCACGCCACCGTGGTGGTCGACATGGACGGTGTCCGGATCGTGTCCGACCCCCTGCTGCGGCGGCACAACGGCATCCTGCGGCGCCGCGGCGCCACTCCGGAGGGCGAGGCCTGGTCCGGCGCGGACGCCGTCCTGCTCTCCCACCTCCACCACGACCACGCCGAGGTCGGGTCCTTGAGGATGCTCGGCGGGGTGCCGGTGCTCACGGCACCGGAGAACGCCGTCTGGGTGGCGAAGAAGGGCCTGGTCGGGCGTGGGCTGGGCGAGGGGGAGTGGGTGCCCGTCGGCGCCGCCGGCGACGTGGCGGTACGGCTCGTCCCCGCCGTGCACCACTCCCGGCCGATGCCGCACCGACCCAACGCGGCGAACGGGCACCTCGTCCGTGGCCCGTCGGGCGTCGTCTGGCTCGCGGGTGACACCGACCTCTACCCGGGGATGGAGGGCCACCCGGAGCTGGCCGGCTCCGCGGTCGACGTGGCCGTCGTCCCGGTCGGCGGGTGGGGGCCGCGCCTGTCCCCGGGGCACATGGGGCCGAAGCAGGCCGCGACGGCGTGCCGGCTCGTGGCTGCGCGCGCTGCGGTGCCGGTGCACTGGCAGACCCTGCACGTCCCGGTCGCCGGACGGTTCCCGCGCGGCTGGATGGACCTCGCCGGCCCGCGGTTCGAGGAGGCCCTGGCCCACGAGGCGCCGTCGTGCCGGCCGCTCGTGCTGGACGTCGGATCGTCGGCCACCCTGCCCTGACGGGACCGGGCCCCGGGGCTCATCCGCTGCGGGTGAAGCGGCGCGGCACGCGCGCTCCCTAGGCTCCGAGAGGACGACTGGCCGGGTGACCACACCGGGTCGCGTCCCCACGAGCCGCAGGAGGAGAGCATGTCCAACGACCTCGACCAGGAGACCGGCGACGACCTCGATCTGATGGGTCCGATCGACTACATCGTGGTCGAGTTCCCGGGCAGCAGGATGACGGGGGAGGGCTTCCCGATCCTGCTCGACCTCGTCGAGCGCGGCCTCATCCGCATCCTGGACCTTGCCTTTGTCACCAAGGACCCGGACGGGTCCATCCACGCGATCGACATCAGCGACGTCGACGGCGACGGCGAGCTGGACCTGACGGTCTTCGAAGGGGCCTCGTCGGGACTGCTCGACGAGGACGACCTGGACGAGGCGGGCACCGCGCTCGAAGCGGGCAGCTCTGCGGGCATCCTCGTCTACGAGAACGTCTGGGCCGCGCCCTTCGCCCGGGCGGTTCGCCAGGGCGGCGGGCAGCTGGTCGCCAGCGGCCGCATCCCCGTCCAGGCCATGCTGGCCGCTGTCGACGCGGCCGACGCCGCCGCCTCCTCGGTCTGACCTCGAGAGAACAGGAACACACGTCATGCCAGGTCTCATCCGCGGTGTCGCACGCACCGCCGCCATCGCCGGTACCGCTACGGCCGTGTCCAACCGGGTCTCGCGCCGGCAGGCGGGCAGGTGGGCGTCCCAGGAGCAGCAGCAGTACGCCCAGGAGCCGCCGCCGCAGCAGCAGTACGCGCCGCCACCGCCCCCTCCCCAGACGGGCATGGACGACAAGCTCGCTCAGCTCAAGGAGCTCGGTGAGCTGAAGGCTGCCGGCGTGTTGAGCGAGCCCGAGTTCGAGCAGCAGAAGGCCCGCATCCTCGCCGGCTGACGCCACGTCCGCCGTGTGAACCGCAGCCCGGTGGGTGCCGGATCTCAGCACCCCCGGGCGTAACGGTGCGAGCCTCCGGACGTTGGAGATGTACGCGGGGCCGGCCCGCGGCTCCTGAGCGAGGTGACACGATGACTGGCGGGTTGTGGGACTACCGAGACTCCGTCTGGGACTACCGCGAGTCCACGTGGACCCTCGACCGCGACCTCGTCGGCTACGAGGTCGAGGCCCCCGACGGCCACCTCGGTGTCGTCGCCCGTGCTTCCAGCTCGTCGCCCGCGGCCTACCTGGTCGTCGACGCCGGTCCTCCGATCGCCGGGCCGCGCCTCGTGCCTGCCGGCGCGGTGACGTCGGTGCACCACGACGGTCGCAGCGTCCGGGTCGCCCTCACCCGGGCCCAGCTCGCGGCCGCCCCGGACTACGAGGACGACACCCCGGACGACTCCGTGCGCGCCGAGCACGACCACTACTTCAGGAACCTCGACCCCCGCTGACCGTCCCCGGCCGCCTGGCCCGGACGATCAGTCGCAGGGCCCGGAGCGCTAGTCGCGCTCGTCCTCGAAGTGGACCGTGACGGCGTAGATGACGAGGACGTCGATGAGGATCTGGAGCCCGTACCAGACGGGGGCAGCCGAGAGGAACGCCAGGTTCGTCACGGCGCTGACGGACGCGATCACGATGGTCGCGATCCGGCTCCAGGGCCGGCGGTAGAACAGGGCGATCCCGGTGAGGAACGCCGCGGTGCCGATCGCCATGTGGGCGACGCCCCACCCGGCATAGCTGCGGAACAGGAGCAGCTCGGAGGCGTCGACGTCGTACACCCGGTTCTCCAGGAGGGCGATGAACCCGCCCAGGACGTGGAAGCCGCCCAGCAGCAGCAGCATGATGGACGCGAAGCCCAGCATGCCGGTCCACAGGGGCGAGGATGGTGCATCGTCCGCCTCCTGGCGGTGCGACCGGGTGGTGTCACTCGTCATGGTGCTCCTCCTCGTCCCGATGCTGTCGGGCACAGGCTCGCACCACATCGGTGCGGCGGACTCACCCGGCACGGGTGACGCTCGTGCGCCGGGTCAGGACCCCGACGTGCCACCGTCGCGCCGGAGCTCGTCCATCGCCTCGACCATGGCCGCCGGGGCGTCCGCGGAGAGCTCGGCGTGCAGCAGCACGACGTCCCCCCGCTCGAGCTCGCGCTCCATCGCGGGTCGGACCTCGTCGAGGTCCCCGTCGCTCGACAGCACGAGGAGCGCCGACGAGCCCGGGGTCAGCTGCTCGCCGAGCTCCCGGACGAACTCCTCGTCGATGCCGGACTTGCGCAGTCGCGCCGACACGGATGCGACCCCGGCTCCCAGCGCGGCTCCGGCCACCGGCGCCAGCACGAGCATGCCCACCAGGCCGCCCAGCACCGACCCCTTGCCGGCGCTCGCGGCCGTCGGGTGCTTCAGGTGCCCGATCACCGGCTCCCGTGCCTGCGGCATCCACGCGATCGTGATGGCGTCGTGGACGGTGAGGACCTTGAGCTCCTCGAGGCGCTTCAGGCGCACTGCCGCGGCCTCGGCCCCGAAGGGGGTGTCGTAGCGCCAGACCGTGAGGGCCGTCATCGTGGTCGCCTCACACGGCCGCGGTGGCGGAGCCCGCCGATGACGTGGCGGCGGTCGGCGTGAACGGGTGCAGCTGCTCCCGTCCGTCCTGGATGACGAGGCAGGTCGCCTCCGGCACCTCCCGCCACGCGCCCTTCAGGCTCCCCAGCGGCTCGGACACCACGAGGCGCGCGTCGTCGGACACGTGCTGGAGGGTGAGGTTGTCGGGGTGCTGGAGCCGGAGGGCGCTGACGTCGGTGTTGTGGAACAGCGACCGGGACCTGCCCTCGCTGGAGTAGCGGAAGGCCCAGGTGGTCGCGCCGTCGGTGGTGGCGACCGTCATCTGGATCGGGTGCTCGACGCCGTGCCGTCGTCCCGTCTCCTCGATGAACCCGACCGCCCGGGCCACCGCGGCGGGCGGGTCCTGCTCGAGCCCGAAGGTGAGGGCGAGGAAGAAGAAGAGCTCCGAGTCCGTCGAGCCCTCGATGTGGGGGAACAGCGACGGCTCCACCTCCAGCGTCAGGTCGCGCTTGACCGAGGCGAAGTCCGAGATCGCCCCGTTGTGCATCCAGAGCCAGCGCCCGTGCCGGAAGGGGTGGCAGTTGGTCTGCTGGACGGGCGTGCCGGTCGTCGCCCGGATGTGCGCGAACACCCGACCCGCGGACGCGTGGCCCGAGATCTCGCGCAGGTTGCGGTCGCTCCAGGCGGGCTCGGTGCTGTGGTAGATCCCCGGCTCCTCCTTGGTGCCGTACCAGCCCACCCCGAAGCCGTCGCCGTTCACGGCCTCGACCCCGAGCCGCGAGTGCATGCTCTGCACCACGAGCGAGTTCTCCGGTGCGAAGAGCAGGTCTGAGAGGAGCACTGGCGAACCCGAGTAGGCGAGCCATCGACACATGGCGGTGTTCCTTTCGTCAACGGGTCGGCCCGTCCATTCCACGCGCGGGGCGGCGTGGGCGGCTCACCCGTGATAGGTGAGGTCTGGCCCGGGGCACGGGCCGTAGCGTCTGGCCGGGCACCTGCGGACGCCCAACCCAGTCGTGCGAGAGAGGTCGACGCGTGAGTGAGGATCGACGCGTGAGCGACAGTCACCGCCGCAGGGCCGCGGACACGCTGGCACGCCGTGACCCCGGCGCCATCCTCTACGGGGCCGTGATCACGGCCTCTTCCCTGGCCGCGGTGAGCGCGAACGTCTCGCACGTCCAGCGGGTCGCACTCAGCGTCGGTGCCGTCTCGGTCGTCTACTGGCTGGCCCACGTGTACACCGAGACGCAGGAGATGCTGTTCGAGGGTGACCGCCGGCCCCTCTACCGCCGTACCCCCCACGCGGCGGCCAAGGAGGTGTTCATCCTCGTCGGTGCCGTGCCCGCCGTCGTCGTCTACCTCCTGCTCGACCTGCTGGGGCTGTCCGCCAGCGTTGCGGCCTACTGGGCGCTGTGGTTCTCGGTGGCGTTCCTCGCCGTGATCGGCTACCTCGGCGCCCACCGGGCAGACATCCGGGGCTGGCGGCTCGTGCTCGAGTCGGCGGGGGCAGCCTCGCTGGGCGTCCTCGCCGTGCTGGGCAAGGTGTTCCTGCACTGAGCGCCGGTGCGGCGACGGGAGGGCCCGTCACTCGACGAGCTGCAGCGCGTGGTCCGTGTTGTTGAGCCGCCGCCCGGCGGTGTCGGTGACGGTGACGATGTCCTCGATGCGAACGCCGAACCGGCCGGCGAGGTAGACGCCGGGCTCCACCGAGAAGCACATGCCCGGGACCAGCGGTTGCTCCTCGCCCTCGATCATGTACGGCGGCTCGTGCGTCGTGGTGCCGATGCCGTGGCCCGTGCGGTGGATGAACTGCTCGCCGTAGCCGGCGTCCGTGATCACGGCGCGCGCCGCCCGGTCGACCTCCTGGCACGCGACGCCGGGGCGTACGGCGTCGACGCCGGCCTGCTGCGCGAGTCGCACCACCTCGTGCACCTCGCGGATGTCGTCGGACGGCTCGCCGACGCAGACGGTGCGGCTGGTGTCCGACCCGTAGCCGAACATGAGCCCACCGAAGTCGAGCACCACGCAGTCGCCGACCTCGATGGTCCGGTCGCCGGCCTCGTGGTGCGGGTTGGCGCCGTTGGGTCCCGACCCGACGACCGTGAAGTCGACCTGCTCGTGACCGTGCTCGCGCAGCAGCCCGGCGAGGTCGGCGGCCACGTCGGTCTCCTTCCGCCCCGAGAACCGCACGCCCAGGATCTGCTCGTACGTCGCGTCCGCGGCCGCGCCCGCCGCCTCGAGCCGGGCGAGCTCGTTGGCGTCCTTCACCGCGCGCAGCATCGGCAGCCGCGTCGTCATCGAGTCGTACGCCGTGTGCGGCAGCACGGTCTGGAGAGCCAGCAGGTGCATGGCCCACGCGCCGTCGGAGATCGCGTAGCGACCGTCGGGACGCAGCAGCGCGCTCGCCGCGGCGTACGGGTCGGCGCCGTCGAGCCAGTCGACGAGGGTGGTGGCGGCGGTGCCGGCGGCGCGCTCGGTGTCCGGCCGCTCCAGGGTCGGCACCAGCAGGGTCGGCTCGCGGTCGGTGGTGAGCACGAGCACCGTCAACCGTTCGGTGATCGCGGTCGGCTGGTAGCCGGTCAGCCACACCAGGTCCGGGCCGGGCGTCACCAGCACGCCGTCGACGCCGGCGGCCTCGCCGTCGGCCACGACCCTCGCCATCCGCGCGGCGTAGTCGTCCCGTGTGAAGGGGACCGCGCTCATGACCCGCTGCCCGAGGCAGTGGTCGGGATCGTGTACAGGTGCGCCGCGGCCGAGGCGGCGGCGTCCCCAGCGGTGCCCTCGGCCGCCTTGTGCCGACGGATCGCGACCAGGGCGAGGAGGATGCCGAGGGCGCTGATCGCGGCCAGCAACCACGAGGCGGCGGCCAGGCCCGAGGCCAGGGCGTCGCCGGCGCTGGCGCCGTCGTCGAGCTGGTTGCTCTGGACGCTGGCGTAGATCGTGGCGCACAAGGCGGTCGCGACCGCCGCGCCGACGTACCGCGCCATGTTCGAGACCCCGGAGGCCCCGCCGACCTGCTCCTGCGGGACGGACGCGGTCGCGGCCGACGACGCGGGACCGTTGCTGAGGCCCATGCCGACGGCGATCGCCAGGATCGGCAGCAGGAACGCGGTGTACGCCCATGCCGAGTCGACCAGCCCGATCACCGCGAACCCGGCGGCCATCGCGATGAAGCCGACGCCGATCACCTGGCGGCCGCCGAGCCGGTTGGCCAGCCTCGGCACGAGCGGGGCGACCACGACCAGGCCGACCGTGGCCGGCAGTGTCGCCACGCCCGCTTCGAGCGGACTGAAGCCGAGCGCCGCGGGGTTCTGGAAGTAGAGGCTCAGCAGGTACATCAGCCCGTTGATCGTGCCGGCGCCGATGAGGATCGCCAGGGTCGAGCCGACCAGGATCCGGTTGCGCAGCAGCGCGAGGTCGAGCAGCGGCACCGAGACCCGCTGCTCGGTCTTGACGAAGAGGAAGCCGGCGACGACCGAGGCGGCGAAGCAACCCAGCGTCGCGGCGGAGATCCACCCCCAGTCGCCGCTCTTGGTGAAGCCGTAGATCAGCGGTGCGAGCGTGAGCGCGATCAGCACGGTGCCGAGGTAGTCGATGGAGCGTGGCCGCGCCTCGTCGCGTGACTCCTGGACCGTCGCGTAGGTCAGCGCCATGCAGCCGACGGCCACCCCCGCGTCGATCCAGAAGAGACCCTGCCAGCCGGTGATCTCCACGAGGACGCCGCCGAGCAGCGGCCCGGCGGCTGCGCCGACCGCGGCGGCGGCGCCCCACAGCGACACGAACTTCAGCCGTTGGTCTCCTGACGTCGCGACCGTCAGGAGGCTCAGGCCGCAGGCCAGGATCGTGGCGCCGGCCGCACCCTGGATCAGCCGTCCGGCGATCACCATGCCGCCGGACTCGGCCAGCGCGATCAGCACGCACGAGATCACGAAGAGCGCCAGGCCGAGCTGGAAGACCTTCTTGCGCCCGAGCACGTCACCCAGCGAGCCGGACGTGATGATCACGGCAGCACCGACGAGCGAGTATCCGGTCACGGCCCACTGCAGCGTGTCGAGACTCATGCCGGTGTCCTCGGAGATCGCCGGGAGCAGGATGCTCACCGCCGAGGTGTTCGCGTTCACCACCAGGGTGGAGATGCAGGTGGCCGCGAGGACCCCGCCCGCCGCCTTCGTCCTGCTGGTCCTGCCTGTGGCCACGTCGCTCATCGAGATCCTTCCCGTCACGGACCGGGCCCACACCGTTCCGGGCCGACGGTACGGGCGGCCCCGACGCACTGCCCTCACCCGCGGTGGGCGATGGGCAGGACGGAGCGGGCCGGACGCGCCGCCTCAGAAACCGGACCGGTCCGGTTCCCCGACGTCCGTCTGGCCCCCGCGACGGGCGATGCCACGCCGCGCCGCCGAGGTGAGCAGCCTGATCCCCAGCCCGAGCACCACCAGGTTGAGCAGCATCTGCGCGGTCACCAGCAGCTTCATGCTCTCGGTCAGCGCCACGATGTCACCGAACCCGACGGTCGCGAAGACGGTCACGGTGAAGTACAGCGCGTTGACGTGGCCGAGGGGGCTGGAGAAGCCCGCCGGGTCGTTCTGGGAGTTCGCCACGTAGATCCGGGCGAAGATCAGCAGGTAGACGGTGACCAGCAAGGCCAGGGCCTCGATCGCCCGCAACACGGGGTACCTCGACCGGATGATGGCCGGCACCTGGGCGCCGACGATCGCGGCGAAGACCAAGAGCTGCAGGACCAGCCACCCCACTCCGAAGCCGCTGCCCGGGTGCCTCGTCGGGACCAGGAAGTACGTCGCGCAGAGCAGCGACACCGTCAGCACGACCCTGCCCACCATGAAGAGTCCGTGCGCCCAGACCTCTCGTCGGGGAGCCGCGACCCAGGGCTGGCTCATGCTGCGCACCTTCCGGCATACATCGCCCGACCCGCCTCCCCCCACGTGGGTGATCGGGGGCGCGCCGCCCGGGAGGAACGTGGCTCAGGCCGCGTCGGGAGTCCACCGGACGACGAGCAGGGCGACGTCGTCCTCCTGCTCCTCGCTCGCCATGGCACCCAGCAGCCGGTCGCAGAGGAGGTCGAGGTCGGTCGTCCCGGGAGCCATCTCGGCGAGCAGCCGCTCCAGTGCCTCGATGCCTTCCTCGATGTCGCGGTCACGGCGCTCGACGAGCCCGTCGGTGTAGAGCACGAGGGTCGCCCCGGCCTGGAGCGCGACCACGCCTTCATGGCGGGCGGCTGCGGGGTCGAAGCCGAGCAGCAGGTCGTTGGCGTCGGCGTCGGCGAGCCGGGTGACGGTCCCGTCGTGGTCGACGAGCAGAGCCGGCGGGTGCCCGGCATGTGACCAGCGCAGCAGGACCTGGGCCGAGCCGTTGCTGGCCGGGCCCACCTGCTCGAAGCGGGCCACGACCGCGGTGGCGGTGGTCTCGAGCTGCAGCGACTGCATGACCGTGTCGAGGCCGGACAGGATCGCGGCGGGCGCGTCGCCGCTGTGCACGGCGATGCCGCGCAGCAGGCCGCGCACCTGCCCCATGGCGGCCGCCGCCTCCACGTCGTGCCCGACGACGTCGCCGACGACGACCACGATGTCCGGTGTCGGGCCCGCGGCGTTGCCCTGCAGGAAGGCGTCGTACCAGTCACCGCCGATGCGGGCCGCCTCGCCGGCGGGGGTGTAGCGGGTCGCGACCTGGAGGCCGCGGCGCTGCGGCGGTGCGGTGAGCATGCTGCGCTGCAGGGCCTCGGAGACGTCGCGCTGCGACTCGTAGAGGCGGGCGTTGTCGAGCGCGAGCGCAGCGCGTGCGCCGATGTCCTCGAGGAGGGACACGTCGTCGGCGGTGAACGGGGTGCGGTGGATGCCGCGGAAGGCGCTGACCACCCCGACCGTGCGGCCGCGGGCCCGCAGCGGGACGACCGTCGCAGAGAAGGGTGCCAGGCGGCGCAGCAGGTCGCGCGCCGTGCCGGGCTCCAGCACCGCCGCCACTGCCTCGGACGCGGAGGACTCCATCAGCACCGGCTGCATCTCCCGGATCGCCTGGGCGAGGTAGGAGCTGTCGGTCATCGCGCGCAGCCGTCGGGCGGCGTACTCGCGCAGGACGTCCTCCATGGCGGGGTCGCGGTGCGACCAGCCGACGTCGCGCAGCCCGCGTCGCCAGTCGGGGGCGTTCGGGTCCTCGACGAGGGTCACCAGGCACCAGTCGGCGAGCTCGGGCACCAGCTGGGTGGCCAGCCGGCTGACGCCCTCGGTGGGATCGAGCGTCGAGGTGAGGGCCTCCGACACCGACGCCAGCAGTGCGAGGCGGTGCGCGGAGCGGTCCAGCGCCTCCTGGGCGTCGCGGCGGGCGGTGATGTCGACGAAGTAGACGGCCAGGCCCTCGGGGGAGGGCCAGGCGCGCACCTCGTACCAGGCGTTCAGCGGCGGTGGGTACCAGGCCTCGAAGGTCACCGGTTCGCCCGACGTGACGGCACCCCGGTAGTTCTCCTCGAAGGCGCTGCCCACAGCGGCGGGGAACGCGTCCCAGATGCTGGCGCCGATCAGGTGGACCCGCGTCGCGCCGAGCAGCCGCTCGGCCTCGGAGTTCACGTAGGCGAAGCGCCACTCGCGGTCGAGCTGGAAGAACGCCGACGACATCGACTCGAGCACGCGACCCATGCGGGCCTCGCCCTCGCGCACCTGGGTGGTGTCGTACGCCGCCCCGACCAGGCGGACGGGCGGACCGTCGGGCCGGTCGGCGAAGGCGTGGCCGCGCGCCTCGATCCAGCGCAGGGTCCCGTCGGGCAGCACCACGCGGTACTCCGCGGCGTAGTCACCGCAGGTGGCGATGGCGCTCTGGAGGGCGTCGGAGACGCGTCCGATGTCGTCGGGGTGCACGGAGCGGCTGAAGGCCTCGATGGTCCCGCCGAAGCTCTCCTCGTCGAGGCCGAAGAGCTCGTGGAGCCGCTCGTCGAAGCGGAGGTCGCCCGTCACCAGGTCCCAGACGAAGGCACCGACGCCGGCGGCGTCGACGGCGAGGCGCCACGCGAGGCGGTCGCTCTCCGCGTCGAGGACGGACCGAGAGGTCGGCGGCGGGGCGTCGTCGTCGGTCACAGGTCCTTCTCATGCCAGCTCATGCCAGGTCGGCGGCCCACGGTCATCGAGGCACCGCTCAGGGTGTCACACGCGCGGGCGCGGCGCCGCCGAACGAGGAACCTCAGGGCCGCCTGCGGACGACCTGCGCGGCGGGCGGGAGGTCCTCGACGTCCGCGGCCGCCGCCGACAACGGGTCGGCGGGCAGCTGGGCGACCTGCTCGCGGCACCACACCGACACCGTGCGGCTGCCGTCGAGGACGGCGGCGCGGAACGCCGCCCACGGCTCCCACCGGGCGTCGGCGACCTCGTCGGGGTCGGTTGAGACCGTCCCGGAGGCGGACCCGACGAACACCGGGCACATCTCGTTCTCCACGACGCCGTCCTGCTCGGCGCGGTAGCGGAAGCGGGGCAGCACCAGCCGCAGGTCGGTGACGGTGGTGCCGAGCTCCTGCTCGACGCGGCGGCGTACGGCGTCGTCGAGCGGCTCGCCGGGCGCCGGGTGGCCACAGCAGCTGTTGGTCCACACGCCGGGGAACGTGCGCTTGTGCAGCGCCCGCTGGGTCACCAGCACGTTGCCCGCGTCGTCGAAGAGGTAGCACGAGAAGGCCAGGTGCAGCGGGGTGTCGGCGTGGTGGACGCCGGCCTTGTCGGCGGTGCCGACGGCCTGCCCGTCCTCGTCGAGCAGCACCACCAGCTCGGGCGTGACGGTGTCGGTCGTGCTGGTGGCGTCGGTCTTCGTGTCGGGCGTGGTCATGCGGGCCTCCCCACGGGTCGGGCGAGCTGGTTGACGGCGGTGTCGAAGAGCCACGGCAGCCGCGACGCTGCCGGGACGAGGTGCCGGCGGACGGCGGAGTGGGCGGTGGCCCGCAGGAGGGCGTGCGTGAGGAGCTCGTGGCGCAGCCCCAGCCGGCCGGCCAGCCGGTCGTAGCGCTCGGTGCGACCGTCGGCGATGCACGCGACGGCGACGCGCGCCTGGGCCAGGCCGAGGGCGAGGCCCTCGCCGGTGAGGGCGTCGACGTAGCCCGCGGCGTCGCCGACGAGGAGGACCCGCCCCGCCGACCGCGAGCGTGCGCGCTGGCGCAACGGTCCCGCGCCCATCACCCGCGTGCGCGGACCGGTGAGCCGCTGCTGGAGCAGCGGGAAGTCGTCGATCAGCTCCTCGAAGCGCGACCCGGCCGCGCCGAGGACGGCCACCCCGACGAGGTCGTCGTCGACCGGGGTCACGTAGGCCTCAGCGCGCGGCGACCAGTGCACCTCGACGTACGACGACCACGGCGCCTGCTGCACGTGGCAGCGCAGCCCGAAGCGGCGCCTGCCGGCGACGGGCACGTCGAGCCCGACGAGGCGGCGCACCGGCGAGTGCAGGCCGTCGGCGGCGACGAGGTGCCGGGCCGGCTCTCCGTCCACGAGCAAGTGGTCGCCGGCATCGTCGACACGGGCCACGGGGCGGGGGTCGATGGCGATGCCGGCGGCGGAGACCCGCTCGGCCAGCGCGTCGTGGAGCACGGTGCGGCGCACGCCGCGTCCGGGCCCGCGGGCGAACCTCGCCGTCGCCCCGGGACCGTCGGTCGAGCCGTCGAGGTAGCGGATCCCGGTCAGCTCGCGACCGTGCGGGTGGACGTCGAGGGCATCCAGCTCGGCGACGGCACCGGGCATCAGACCCTCACCGCACGCCTTGTCGATCGGGCCGGTGCGGGGCTCGCGCACGACGACGGAGAGCCCGGCGCGGTGGGCGTGCAGCGCCGCGGCGAGGCCGACCGGACCGCCGCCGGCCACCACGAGGTCATGCACCGGCGGCCTCCGTCCGGGGCTCGGTGGGCGCGTCGGCACGCGGCAGGGTGGCGAGCGCCGCGTCCTCCACCCGGATGCGTACGACGAGCAACGCGGCGTTGAGGACGGTGAAGACGAGCGCGGTGATCCAGGCGGCGTGCACCATCGGCAGCGCGATCCCCTCCACCACGACGGCGACGTAGTTGGGGTGGCGGAGGAACCGGTAGGGCCCCGACGTCACCGGCGCCATCCCCGGCACGACGATCACGCGGGTGTTCCAGCGCGGCCCGAGGGTGGCGATGCACCACCAGCGCAGGGCCTGGGACGCGATGACGAGCGCGAGCATCGACCACGCCAGCAGGGACGGCACCTGCGGCTGCCGGATCCACGCCTCCGCCAGCGCGCCGACCAGCAGCGCGGTGTGCAGCACGACCATGAACGGGAAGTGCCCGAGGCCGTGCTCGACGCCGCCGCGCTCGCGGCTCCACCGGGCGTTGCGGGTCGACACGACGAGCTCGGCGACCCGCTCCAGTCCGACGAGCGCCACCAGGACGGTGAACGCGACGAGCCCGGTCACGACACGGCCCTCAGCAGGACGAGCTCGGAGCAGAAGCCCGGTCCCATCGCCATCAGGACGCCGTGACTGCCGGGGGCGGGTGGGCGTTCGCGCAGGGTGTCCTCCAGGACCTGGAGCACGGACACCGACGACAGGTTTCCCACCCGGGCCAGCGACTCCCAGGTCAGCCGGACGGCGTCACGGGGCACCTCGAGCGCCTCCTCGAGCGCCTCGATCACCTTGGGGCCGCCGGGGTGGCAGACCCACCAGCCGATGTCGGCGCGGGTGAGCCCGTGGTCGGCGAGGAAGGCGTCGACGTCGCCGCGCACGAAGCGGCCCACGAGGGTGGGCACCTCCGCGTCGAGCACGATGCGCAGGCCGTTGCCCGTGACGTCGAAGCCCATGGTGCGCTCGCTGTCGGGGTAGAGCCGGCTGCGCGAGTCGAGGACCTCGACCGGTCCCGGCCGACCGGACCGGCCGGACGCCCCGACCGCGACGACGGCCGCCGCCCCGTCACCGAAGAGGCCGCTCGCCACGAGGTTGGGCACCGAGGCGTCGTCGCGCTGCACGGTCAGCGAGCACAGTTCCACGGCGATCAGCACCGCCGTGTGGTCGGGGTGGCCCAGGAGGTAGTCGTGGACGCGGGCGATGCCGGCGGCCCCGGCCACGCAGCCGAGCCCGACCAGCGGCATCCGGCGCACGTCCTCCCGCAGCCCGACCTGGGCGGCGATGCGGGCGTCGAGCGAGGGCACCGCGAGCCCGGTCACCGTCGCGGTGACCACGAGGTCGACGTCGGACGGGGTGAGGTCGGCGGCCTTGAGCGCGTCGACGAGTGCGCGGGAGCCCAGCTCGACGGCGTGCTCGATGAAGAGGTCGTTGGCGTGCCCGAAGTCGCCGAGCCCGGCGTACTCGTCGAGGGGGAGGACCGTGTGCCGTCGCTCGACCCCGGCGTTGGCGTGGAAGCGGCGCAGCAGCGACCGGTCGAGGCTGCGCTCGGAGATGAACTGTCCGAAAGCCTCGGTGATCTCGGCCTGCGGGTGCGAGTGGGGCGGCAGTGCGCCTCGTACGGAGAGGATCCTCATGTCAGCCACCTCGGGGTGTGGGAGTCGTTGGCAGGTCAGGTGCGGGCCGGTCTGGTCGGTCTGGTCGGTCTGGTCGGCCTGGTCGGCCTGGTCGGCCTGGTCGGGCCAGGCTGCGCAGCAGCCCGCCCGCCAGCCGGGCGTCGATACGGCCGTCGCCGAGGCCGAGCTCGACGAGCGCGTCGAAGGCGTGGCGGTCACGGCCGGCGGCGTGGATCCCGGCGTCGACGATGCGGGGCGACTGCGCCAGCCGCGACGCCGCCCAGGTGTGCCGCAGGTGGGAGCCCAGCAGGGCGCGTACGACGCGGCGGTGCTCGGCGCCGGCCCCCGCGGGCCGGCCGGCACGCACCGCCCTCGCCGCGGTGCGACCGGCCGCGATGCCGGTGGCGACCGCGTAGTAGATCCCCTCGCCGGTCATCGGGTTGACCAGCCCGGCGGCGTCGCCGACGAGCAGGACCGGGCCGTCGGGCTGGTCCCACCGCCAGCTGCTCAGCGGCAGGTGGTGGCCGCGCCAGTCGTCGCCGGTGCTGGCGGCGCCGGGCACGAGGAGCTCGAGCTGCTCGAGGAGCAGTCGACGGCTCGGCGCCCCGCCGTGACGCTCACCGGGCAGCAGCTCGCCGTAGCCGACGTTGGCCAGCCCGTCGCCGCGGTCGAAGGCCCAGGCGTAGGACGGCTGGCGGCGGTCGCCGTAGCGGATGACCTGCCGTCCGGCCATCTCGGGCGTGGTCGGCGCGTAGCCGCGGATCGCGATGGCGCGCGGCTCGCGACGCTTGCCCAGCAGCGCCGTCCGGACGAACGAGTGCGCACCGTCGGCGCCCACGACGACGTCGGCGGACACCTCTCCCGACACCACGGGCGTGCCGGTGCGCGTCAGCGAGGTGGCGCGGTGCGTGCGCAGGACGGCCCCGGCGGACACCGCCCGCTCGACGAGCCGGGCGTCGAGCACCCGGCGCGGCACGACGTGCACCTCGCGACGCATCGGGCCCGAGACGGACACGTCGCCGTGGGCCAGCTCGAGGTCGCGCAGCGGCGCCCAGCCGTCGACCACGTCGGCCGCGCCGACCGGCGCGAGGGCGTCGAGCACGTGGGGGGCGATGCCGTCGCCGCACGACTTGTCGCGCGGGAACTCGCTGCGGTCGAGGAGCAGGACCCGCAGGCCGGGGTCCTCGGCCAGGGCCCCCAGCGCGGTCGCGGAGCCGGCGGGGCCGGCGCCGACGACGACGAGGTCCCAGTGCTCGGTGGCGGTCCCGCGGCTCATCGCGCCACCACCAGGAGCAGGGCGTCGACCAAGGCGATGCCGACCGCTGCGACGAAGGGGAGCCGTCCGGTGCCCGAGACGACCACGACGGCCAGGGCCAGCACGACGACCGCCACCGCGACGGTGGCGGCGAGCGGCGGCGCGGCCCCGAGGAGGGCCACGGCGGAGGCCGTGACGAGGACGACGGCGGCGACGGGGGCGATGCGCCGCGGGCCGAGCCGGTGGGGGAGCCCGCGCACGCCCGTGGCGGCGTCGTCCGCGAGGTCGGGCAGCACGTTGAGGAGGTGGGCGCCCACCCCGAGGAGCGCGGCACCCACCGGCCACCACCAGGGCGGTGCCTCGCCGTCGGCGAGGGTGACCACCGCGGTGAGCCCCCCGAACGACACGGCGTAGGGCACCCACGACCACACCGTGGCCTTGAGCCCGAGGTTGTAGGCCCACGCGGAGGCGACGCAGACCACGTGCACGAGCCCGGCAGTGGGTCCCAGCGCGAACGACAGGACCAGGCAGGCCACGACGGCCACCCCGCACGCGGCCCGGACGAGGGCGACCGAGCCGTCTCCTGTGGCGAGCGGCTTGTCACCCCGCCCCGCCGCGCGGTCGCGGGAGCGGTCGACGAGGTCGTTGCTCCACCCGATCGAGAGCTGGCCGGCGAGGACGGCCGCGACCAGCACGGTCGTCGTCGTGGGGTCCAGACCCTGCGCGACGCACAGCAGCCCGGCCAGGACGGTGACCGCCAGGGCGGGCCCCGCGTGCGCGGCACCGACGAGCACCCTCACACCCGAGGGGGCGGCCGAGCCGCCGGTGCCCACGCCGCCGGTCACGGGCCTGGTGCTCATGTCTGTCCTCCCGATGCCTCTGGCCCCCGGACGAGTCGTGCGACCACGAGCGAGATCCCGACACCGACGATCGCGACGAGCCAGCCCGCGAGGACGTCGACCACGTAGTGCTCGCCGGTGTAGACGAGGGTCAGCGCCATTGCCAGGGCGTACGCCGCCAGCAGGACGCGCGAGACCCGCGAGACCGACGGCCACAGGAACAGCGCTGCCAGGAGCGCGGCTCCGGCGTGCAGCGAGGGCATCGCGGCCACCGGGTTGCTGCCCGACTGGCCCACCTGCACCAGCCGGCCGACCGCGTCGAGCCCGAGGCCCTCCCAGCCGAGGTGGGAGATGCGGTCGAGCGTGCCGATGTCATCGCGCTGGGCCGCGAGCCAAGGTGGCGCCGCCGGGTAGGCGAGGTAGCCGGCGATGCCGACCAGCGACATCGCGAGCACGGCGGTCAGCCACTGCCCGAACCGGTCGCGCAGCCGGAACCACACGACCGCGGTGATGAGCGGGATGGTGACGAAGTGGGTGACGTAGACGAGCGCCGCCACGACGTCGTACCAGTGGGGGGAGCCGTCGACGAGGCGGGCCTGCAGCCAGACGCTGGGCACCGCCCCGAACAGCGTCTCGTCGGCGCGGGCGGGGCCGAGCACGTGCAGGCTCGCGCCGAGCCGGTTGGTGTCGGCGCCGTCGCCGATCCCGAGCGGGGCGGTGATCCACTGCGCCAGCCAGTAGGCCACCAGGATCGCGCTGAGCGGCGACCACGCGATCAGCAGCTGGGCGATCGGGCCGTGGCGGGAGTCCTCGGCGGTCGCGGCCTCGCCCTCCCGCGCCGCCTGCGCGGCGTCGTCGCGGGACCGTGAGGTCGCGGGGCTGGTCATGTCGTGCTCCATCGGCGTGAGACGCGCTCGAGCAGCGCCTGGGTCCGGAAGCGGTTGTAGCGCTGGATGGCGATGAACGGCAGGTTCACCAGGACGCCGTAGGCGCCGAGCAGGACCGCGGCCAGGGGCGGGTTCCAGAGGACGAAGAGCGGGCTGCACCACAGCGCCCACCAGTGCCCCAGCTCGGCTCGGCGGGTCTCGAGAACGAAGAGCTCGAGGCCCTCGGCGTCGCGCGCGGGCAGCTCTCGCTTGCTGACGCCGCCCTCGAAGACGGCGCCCGCCTCGGGCAGCCGGTCCTTCCAGCGGTGGATGCGCAGCCGTCGGCGGTACCAGCGGCCGCGGTCCTCGAAGGTCCGCTCCCGCAGCCCCCAGCCGTCGCGCGACAGCCGCTCGTCGCCCAGCCGGTGGGCGGCGTAGCCCGTGGCGGCGTGGAAGACGCCCCACGCGACGACGTCGACCACGATCGTGACGGTCTGCGGCATGACGAGTCGGAGCATCAGGCCACCTCCTCCCCGGAACGGCCGCCGGCGAGGGAGACGTCGCGGCCGCGCCACGGCACCGAGCGGCGCACGACGGTGAGGGCGAGCGAACGGGCGAAGACGAGGTCGAAGGCCAACAGGGGCACGGGGAACAGTGTCCACGCCCACCACCGGAACGAGCCGGCGCGACGCAGCACCCAGCGCAGCTGCAGGGCCAGGGCGACGTACGCCACCGCCCACAGCAGGGGGCTGCCGGCCACCAGCGACCCGCCGCGTCCGGACAGCGCGACGAGGAGGGAGAGGACGGCCCCGACGGCGACGGCGTGGTGGGCGCTGATCCACGCCACCGTGGCGGCGGTCGCCGACGGCGCAGCGTCGGCCGCACCCGAGGCGATGTTCTTGGTCCACCCGGCCACGAGCTGGCCGGGGCCGCCCGGATAGCTGCGCATCCGCACCGCGTCGCCCCCGACCGCGCACCAGACCGGCAGTCCCGCCCGGTGGTAGGCGGCGGCGAGCGCGGCGTCGTCGAGGATGTCGGCGCGGACCGCCTCGTGCCCGCCCGCGCGCCCGTAGTCCTCGCGCGAGGTCAGCAGGCACGGCCCGAACGCCATCGGCGCCCGGCTCGGGTGGACCCGGCCGCGACCGGTGAAGGCCCCGCTCGCCATCAGCGCGACCACGTTGAAGTAGGCCGACAGCTGCTCATACGGGCGTACGACGTCGTGGTGCGGCTGCACGGACACGAGCCCGCCGTGCCGGGTGTGCGCGGCGAGCAGACCCGCGAGCGCACCCGGTCGGAGGACGGTGTCGGCGTCGAGGAAGAGCAGCAGGTCGCCCGTCGTCGCCGCGGCGCCGGTGTGGCAGGCCCAGGCCTTGCCGGTCCACCCGGGGGGTGGGGTGCCGGCCGGCACGACGCGGGCGCCGCCCGCGCGTGCCACGGCGGAGGTCGCGTCGCGCGACGCGTCGTCCACCACGACGACCTCGTGGACCTCCGGGAGCTGCTCGGCCACCGACCTCAGGAGCGCCGGCAGGGTCCGCTCCTCGTCACGCGCCGGGACCACCACCGATACCGACACCGACACCGGGACCGTGCCGCCAGTCGGGGAGTCGGCCGGCGGGAGGGTGCGGAGGTCGGCCAGCAGCCGCTGCGCCCACACCGCCGCTCCGACGAGCAGCAGCGCGAGCGCGAGGTCGACGACGAGGGCAGCCGTCACGGCGTGCCCGTCCGTCGTACGACGAGCGGCATGCCGCCGCGGGGGTGGACGGCGACCTGGGCCTCCGCGATCGGGCGCGTCCAGCCGCCCGGACCGCCGGGCACGTCGATGCGGTGCTCACGCAGCAGCTCCGCGAGGACGACGACCATCTCGCCGAGCGCGAACTCCCGCCCGATGCACAACCGCGGCCCCTGCCCGAACGGCAGGTAGCCGGTGCGGGCGGTGCCGTCGAGGAAGCGCTCGGGACGGAAGGCCTCGGGCTCGGGCCAGAGGTCGGGCCGCCGGTGGACCAGCCAGGGGCTGATGATGGCGAGCGTGCCGGCCGGGACCTGCCGTCCGCCGACCTCGTCGTCGCGGTGCGAGCGGCGAGAGATGGCCCAGGCCGGGGGGTAGAGGCGCAGCGCCTCGTCGACGACCGCGCGCGTCCACGGCAGGCGCTCGCGGTGCCCCACGAGCGGGACCGGACCGGGATGGGCGTCGAGCTCGGAGCGCACGCGCTCCTGCGCCTCCGGGTGCTCCGCGAGCAGCATGAGGGTCCAGGCGAGCGCGGCCGCCACGGTCTCGTGGCCGGCGATCACCATGGTGACGAGCTCGTCGCGGATCTCGCCGTCGTCCAGGCCGCTGTCGAGCAGCAGCCCGAGGAGGTCGTCGCCGTGGTGGGGCGTCCCGCCGGCGCGGGAGTTGCGGGCCCGCCGCTCGGCGATGATCGCGGCGGCGCCGGCGTCGAGGCGGCGGCGCGCGGCGCGCAGCCGGAGGTTGGTCCGGGTCGGGGTCCACTCGGCGCGGGGGAGGATCGAGCGGCCGAGCCGCACCACCAGTTCGGCGGCCTCGCTCGTGGCCGCCAGCAGGTCGTGGGCGTGGTCGGACAGGTCGGTGCTGAAGAGCGCGCGGCCGACCGCGTCGAGTCCGATGGTGTGGGTCAGGGCGGCGACGTCGACGACCGCTCCGTCCGCCACCGCGTCGGCGTGCGGTCCGCCCAGACGCGCACCGATGGCGGTGCGGGCGGTCGCCGCTACCTCGTCGCCCACCGCCTCCAGCCGCTGGTGGTGGAAGGCAGGGGCGGCGAGCCGTCGGTGCTCGATCCAGCTCGGCTCGGCAGACGCGAGCAGGCCGGGACCGGTGACGCGCGCCAGGGCGGCGTACTGGACGGTGTCCTTGCCCCAGCTGCGCGCCGAGGTCTGGAGCACGTGCTTGACGTCGGCCGGGTCGTTGAGCAGCAGCGCCGGCGCCCCGGGCACCGGGAAGGAGACGGTGTCGCCGTAGTGCTCCGACACCTCGCCGAGGAACGTCAGGGGGTCGGCGCGGATCGAGCGGAAGGCCCGGGCCATGTCCCACGACGTCGGTCCCGGCACGCCGACGTCGGTCGGCTGCATCGCCTGCAGGCGCGTCGCGACGCTCATCCGAGCGCCTGCTCGCTGGACCGGTCGTCGGACCGGTCGCGCCGGCGACCCAGCCACGTCCACACGGTGCAGCTCCACAGCACGAGCCCGAAGCCGAACATCAGGTCCTCGACCGGTGCGTAGAACAGGCGGCCGTCGCCGAGGATCGTGACCTGCCCACTGCCGATGATGGCGTCATCGGAGTAGCGCACGATGCCGCGGCCCGTCAGCCAGCCGTTGGTGAGGAGCTGGAAGAACACGATGATCGCGTAGGCGGACCACCAGTCGCGGGTCGAGGTCAGTCGTGTGCGGAGGACCCAGCGGTCCAGCACGACGGCGACCGGCACGCACAGGAGGGCGATGGCGGTGTAGGTCACGTGCGGCTCACCTCGCGTCCTCGCGGGACCGCGGAGCCCCGGGTCGTACGCCGCGCCGGGCCGCGCGGACGCCCTCGAGCGTCAGCACCGACACGACCGGGATCACCACGAAGAAGCCGATCTCCTCGAGCGGCAGGCTCGCGATGCGCCACGGCAGCGTCTGGTCCGCGTCGAACCACCAGTGCCCGACGTGCGTCGCCCAGAGGTCCCACAGCAGGAACGGCGTCCCGGCGAGGCCGATGGTGAGGAGCAGGCGTCCGGGCTGCTTGAGCACCTGCAGCCGGAAGGCGGGCACCAGCGGCAGCGTCCCGGCGAGGCAGAACGCCAGCATGGCGACGTAGGCCCAGTGGGGAAGGCTCATGGGGCGCTCATGCCTGCACCGGCAGGCTGGAGCGGTCGCCGCTGAGGCGCTTCAGCACGAGCTCGGCGCTGATCAGGCACATCGGCAGGCCGACGCCGGGCACGGTGCTCGCGCCGGCATAGAGCAGGCCGTCGACCTTGGCGGACGCGTTGCCCGGGCGCAGGAAGGCGCTCTGGCGCAGGGTGTGCTCCAGTCCGAGGGCCCCGCCACGCCACGAGTGGTAGCGGGTGGCGAAGTCCTCCGGGCCGACCGTGTGGCGCACCCGGATCCGCTCGCGCAGGTCGGGCACGCCCGCCCACGACGCGATCTGGTCGATGGCCGCGTCGGCCGTGCGCTCGACGGTCTCGGACCCGGCGCCGTCGTCGCCGCCGCCGCCGATGGTCGTGTCGGCGGGCACGGGGACGAGCACGAACAGGTTCTCGCAGCCCTCCGGGGCGACGGTGGGGTCGGTCTCGGAGGGCTTGCAGACGTAGATCGAGGCGGGGTCGGGCACCCGTGCATCCTTGCCGAAGATGTCCCCGAAGTTCTGCCCCCAGTCGCGGGTGAAGAACAGTGAGTGGTGCGGCAGCTGCGGAAGCCGGCCCTCGACGCCCAGCATCGCGAGCACCGCACCGGGGCCGGGGGAGCGGTCGCGCCATGCCGGCTCGGGGTGTGTCTGGAGCCCGGTGGGCAGCAGTGCCGTCTCGAGGTGGTGCAGGTCGGCCGCCCCGACGACGACGTCGGCGTCGACGGTGCGCGGGCCGTCCGCCGTCTCGTGCTCGACTCCGGTGACGACGGGTCGTCCACCTGTCGTGTCGGAGGTGAGGATCCGGGTGACGGCCGCGCCGGTGTGCAGGCGCGCGCCGTGCTTCTCGGCGAGGTCGGCGATGACGCGGATCAGCTGGCTGAACCCGCCCTGGGGGTAGAGCACGCGGTCGCCGAGGTCGAGCCGGCTCATCAGGTGGTACATGCTCGGCGTGCGGCTGGGGGAGGAGCCCAGGAAGACGGCGGGGTAGCCGAGCACCTGGCGCAACCGGTTGTCGGTGAACGAGCCGGCGACGTGGCTTTCCAGCGACCGCGTGAGCAGTCGGCCGAGCGCAGGCGTGCGGCGTACGACGTCGGGGTGCACGAAGGCCGTCGGTGAGTCGAAGCTCGTGTAGAGGAAGCGGCGCAGGGCCATGTCGTAGGTGTCCTCCGCGGAGCGGAGGTAGGCGTCGAAGCGGTCGCCCGCCCCCGGCTCGAGGCGCTCGAACAGCGCCCGGTTGTGGGCGCGGTCGGGTCGCAGGTCGACCGGCTCGGCGTGGCCCTCGAAGAAGACGCGGTAGCTCGGGTCGAGCACGGTCAGGTCGAGCTCGGCCTCGGCGGTGGTGCCGAGCAGGGAGAAGAAGTGCTCGAAGACCTCGGGCATGAGGTACCACGAGGCGCCGGTGTCGAAGCGGTAGCCGTCGCGCTCGACGCTGCCGACGCGACCGCCGAGGTCGTCGTTCTTCTCCAGCAGGTCGACCGAGTGGCCACGCGAGGCGAGGAGCGCCGCGGTGGCCAGGCCGGCGATGCCGCCACCGACGACGACCACGCGCCGCGGCGACCCGTCACCGGCGCGGCGGGGCGTCGGGGTGAACCGGCTGAGGCGTTCGGGCAGGCGCAGCGTCACGAGCGTCCTCCGCGCAGCGAGCTCGCGGCGAGGCGCAGCTTGACCGGCGTCGGCACGCGGACGCGGGTGTGGCGGATCTCCTCCGCCGACGCGGCGCGCAGCCGCTGGGCCAGCTCGGCGAAGGTCGCGTGGGCCGCCCGGACCGCGCGGCGGCTGCTCGGGGGCAGGTAGGGCACGACTGCCGCGGCCGCCCGCAGGTCCTCGTCGACGTCGTCGAGGATGCGGTCGCGGTCGGCCTCGCAGAAGCGTTCGACGTCCAGTCCGGGGAAGTAGTCGCGGCGCAGCAGGTGGTGGTCGTCGGACAGGTCGCGCACGAAGTTGAGCTTCTGGAAGGCCGCTCCCAGGCTGCGTGCGCCCGGGGCGAGCCGCTCGTGGTGCGCGTCCCGGTCGGGCGGCGCGTCGGGCGCGGCCAGGAAGGCGCGCAGGCACATCAGCCCGACGACCTCGGCCGAGCCGTAGACGTAGCGCTCGAAGCTCTCCTGGGTGTGGGAGCGGGTGTCGAGGTCGGTGCGCATCGAGGTGAAGAACGGCGAGACGATCTCGGGCTCGATCCCGACGGCGATGGCGGTGCGCGCGAAGGCGTGCACCACCAGGTTGCCGCTGTAGCCGGTGCGCATCGCGTGCGCGACGTCGCCCTCGAGCCAGTCGAGCATGGTGGCGCGCGCGGACCGGTCGAGGGTCGGGTCGGGGTTGTCGACGATCTCGTCGGCGACGCGCACGAGCGCGTAGATGTTGCGGACCTGGGTGCGCACGGGCTCGCCCAGCAGGCGCGAGGCCAGGCCGAACGAGCTGGAGTACTCCCGGATGACCACGGCCGAGCTCGCCTCGGACACGGAGTCGTAGAGGCTGCGGGGGGCGCTGCGGCCCACGAAGAGCGTCATGCCGCGACCTCGCTCCCGTCGGCCAGCACGGCTGGTCGGACGGCCACGTCGTCGATCAGGTCGGCCGGGACGCCCAGGCCGTCGAGCACGGTGCGCGCCTGGCCGAGGTGCTGCTCGGCGAGGTCCTCCACGAAGCGTCGCGAGCCGGAGGCCACGAGGAGCGCCCGGGCCTCGTCGAGCTCGGCGTCGCTGAGCTCGCGGCCGACGTAGCCGCTGATCTGCGCCCACGCCGACGTCGTCCGGGCGTGGACCAGGAGCGGCGTCTGCTTGCGGGTGCGCAGGTCGCAGGTGGCACTCTTGCCGGAGCGGGCCGGGTCGCCGAAGACGCCGATGAGGTCGTCGGCGAGCTGGAAGGCGATCCCCATCGCCCGGCCGGCCTCACCGAGCCGGCTGGTCGTCTCCTCGTCGGCACCGGCCAGCACCGCACCCGCCTGCAGGGGGAGGGCGAAGGAGTAGGCGCTGGTCTTCTGCGCCTCCATCTCCAGGCTCTGGACGAGGGTGGCGGGGGCGAGGTCGAGCGAGTGGCGGACGTCGGCGAGCTCGCCGGAGGCCGTCCGGTGCAGCGCCGTGTCGAAGAGGTCGAGCAACCGCTCGACGACCGGCGCCGGGGCACCGCTCAGCGCGACGGTGCGGACCGCGGCCGCGAGGGCCAGGTCGCCGGCCAGGATCGCGGCGGTGAGCCCGTAGCCGGCGGCCACTTCGGGGTCGGCCCCGTCGATGCCGGCGAGGGCGCGGAACGTCCCGCTGACGTTGGGCCGGCCGCGACGCACGTGGTCGTCGTCGATGACGTCGTCGTGGATCACGAACGCGGTGTGGAGCAGCTCGACCGCCGCACCCACCTCGGCCGCTGCGTCGGACGCGCCGCCGCCCAGCGCGTCGTGGGTGGCGACCACCAGTGCCGGTCGGAACCGTTTGCCGCCCTCGGTGGCGCCGCAGAGCGCCTCCCAGAGCAGCGCGTGGTGGGCATCGATCGCGGCAGCGCGCCGGCGCCCACCGTCGAGGACCCGTGCCAGGGCCGCATCCGTCTCGGTGCCGATCATCTGTGCCTCCCGCAGTTCGATCGTTCCTTGGTTGCCAAACCTATGCAACACTTCCAACTAAATCTAGGCACGATGCGAAGGAGTGGACAAGGTTTGGACAACCATGGTCGCGCATCTCTCACCATCGGCGATCTGGCCCACAGGACCGGGGTACCCATTTCGACGCTCCGCAGCTGGGAGAGGCGCTACGGGTTTCCGGAGCCGAGCCGTCAGCCGGGGGGTCACCGCCGCTACGGCGAGGCCGACGTCGAGGCCGTCCTGGACGTGCTGGCGCGCCGCCGCGGAGGTCTCTCGCTGGCCGCCGCGGTCCACCGCGCGGAGGTCCCGCAGGTCCGGACGGGGTCCGTCTTCGCCGACCTGCGGCGCCAGTACCCGCTCCTCCGGCCGCAGGTGCTGTCGCGACGCACGCTGGTGTCGATGAGCCACGCGATCGAGGACGAGTGCGCGGCGCGCGCCGCCGACCCGGTCCTCTTCGGGGGGTTCCAGCGCGAGCGGTTCCTGCGCGCGTCGTACGACCGGTGGCGCGAGCTCGCCCGCACGGCTCGGTCCGCTGTCGTCCTCGCCGACTTCCCCCATGGGGCGGACGCCTCCCCTCCGACGCGCGGGGTGCCGGTGGAGGTCGCCGTACCGCCCGAGTCGCCGCTCAACCGCGAGTGGCTGGTCGTGTGCGACGCAGCCGACCTGCCGGCGTGCCTGGTGGCGGTCGAGCTCCCCGGCCAGGGCGCCGAGGGGCCGCGCGAGCGCACCTTCGAGGCCGTCTGGTCGGTCGACCCGCAGGTCGTCCGCGACGCCAGCCGGATCACCGGTGCGCTGGCCGACGACCTGAGGCCGGGCTGGCGCGACGCCGACCTCCCTGCCCAGCCGGACCCGCCGGGTGCGTCGGAGGACCTCTACCGCGCCACGCTGCTCTTCGACCGGATGGTCGCCTACATCGACGCGGGCCGCTGAGCAGCCAGTAGTTAGGCTCACCTAACCTGTGCGGGTGCCCGAGCCCGTCAGCCCCGATGCCGTCCAGCCGCTGAGAGACCTCTGGCGCCGATACGGGGCCTACCGCACCAGGTTCGTCGGCGCCGTCGCGGCCTCGACGGTCAACAAGGTGGCCGACGTCGTCCCCGAGCTCCTCATCGGTGCGGCCGTCGACGTCGTCGTGCGCGGCGACGCGTCCTTCGTCGGCGAGGTGCTCGGCGTCGAGTCGCGCTTCGCCCAGCTCGGCTGGCTGGCCGTGATCAACGCCATGGTGTGGCTCGTCGAGTCGGTGAGCGAGTACGTCGCCAGCGTCCTGTGGCGCGGCCTCGCCCAGGGCGTCGAGCACGACCTGCGCGTGGAGGCGTACGACCACGTCCAGCACCTCGACCTCGGGTGGCACGAGAGCCGCCCGGCCGGCTCGACCCTCGCCACCCTCAACGACGACGTCAACCAGCTCGAGCGCTTCCTCGACGTCGGCGCGCCGGCGATCCTGCAGACCGCGCTCAACGTGCTGCTCGTGGGGGCCGTCTTCGCGGCCGCGTCGGGCCAGCTCCTGGTCTTCGCCTTCCTGCCGATCCCGCTGATCGTCATCGGGTCGCTCGTCTTCCAGCGTCGCCTCGAGCCGCTCTACGACCGGGTCCGCGCCGCCGTCGCCGACCTGTCCAGCACGCTCTCCTCCAACATCTCGGGCATCGCGACCATCAAGGCGTTCACCGCCGAGGACCGCGAGCGCGACCGCGTGGCGGCCGTCTCCCTGGCCTACCGCCGGGCCAACACCGACGCGATCCGGTCCTCCGCCGCGTTCGTGCCGCTGGTCCGGATGGCGATCCTGGCCGGCTTCACCTGCACGCTGCTGCTCGGTGGCTGGGCGACGCTGCGCGGCGACCTCGAGGTCGGCCTCTACTCCGTGCTGGTCTTCATGACGCAGCGCCTGCTCTGGCCGCTGACCGAGGTCGCCGAGGTCCTCGACCTCTATCAGCGCGGCCGCGCGTCGGCCGCCCGCATCCTGGCCCTGCTCCAGGTGCCGGTCACGGTGCCGGCCGGCGCCACGGCCCTCGAGCGCCCGGTCGCCGGCCRCGTCGAGCTGCGCGGCGTACGTGCCGGGTACGCCGACGGGCCCGACGTCCTGCACGGCATCGACCTGCTCGTCCCCGCGGGCGAGACCCACGCGATCGTGGGCTCCACCGGCTCGGGGAAGTCGTCGCTGCTGCGGCTGGTGCTGCGCTTCGACGACCCCCGCGAGGGATCGGTCCTCTTCGACGGGCAGGACGTGCGCGGCCTCGACTGGGACTCGCTGCGCGGCTCGCTCGGCTACGTCGCCCAGGACGTCTTCATGTTCGCCGGCTCCGTGGCCGACAACATCGCCTACGGCCGCCCCGACGCCACCCGCGAGCAGGTGCGGGACGCCGCCGAGGCGGCCGCCGCGCTCGACTTCATCGAGGCGATGCCCGACGGCCTGGACACCTGGGTGGGCGAGCGGGGCGTGACCCTGTCCGGTGGCCAGCGGCAGCGGCTGGCCCTGGCCCGCGCGCTCCTGCGCGACCCTGCGGTGCTGGTCCTCGACGAGGCGACCAGCGCCGTCGACAACGAGACCGAGGCTGCGATCCAGCGCTCGCTGCGCCGGGCCACCGCCCAGCGGACGGCGATCGTCGTGGCCCACCGCCTGTCGACCGTGCGGCACGCCCACCGCATCTGGGTCCTCGACGCGGGCCGGGTCGTCGAGTCCGGGACGCACGACGAGCTGATCGACCGGGGCGGGTCCTACGCCGCCCTCTGGAGGGTCCAGACCGGCCAGGCACAGGAGCAGGACCCGGTCGCCGGGTGAGGCGACCGGGTCTCACGCGTCCCTAGGGTGGGCGCATGGCGATCCGCGCGGTGGTCCTCGACATCGGGGGAGTGCTGGAGGTCGTCGACGACGACGCCTTCCCCGCACCCGCCGAGCGCCGCCTCGGCCTCGCGCCGGGCTCGATCGCCGGCGGTCTCGCCGGGCTGCCGGGCGACGCAGTGGTCGGCGAGGTGACCGAGCAGCAGGTCCGTGCGGAGTGGCAGCGCGCGCTCGCCCTGGACGACCGGCAGGTCGACGCGCTCCTGGACGACTTCTGGCGCTGGTACGTCGGCACGCTGGACCGCGAGCTGTTCGACTGGTTCGCCGGCCAGCGTCCCGCGCGGCTCACCGCGATCCTGTCGAACTCCGGTCCCGGCGCGCGGGAGCGCGAGCGGTTCCACGGCTTCGAGGACGTCACCGACGACATCGTCTACAGCCACGAGGTGGGGCTCGCCAAGCCCGACCCGGCGGCGTACGAGATCGTGACGCGGCGGCTCGACATCGAGGCCGGGGAGGTCCTCTTCCTCGACGACGTCGAGGCCAACGTCGTCGCCGCGCGAGCCCTGGGCTGGCACGCCGTCCTCCACCGCGACACCTCGTCGTCGATCGCCGAGATGGAGCGCGTCATCGAGGCCGCGGACGTCTGACGCCGGCCGCTCGGGGTACCGGCGGGCATGCCGACCCACGATCGACTGCCCCGCGTCGTCCTCGTCACCGGTGCCTCCAGCGGCATCGGCGAGGCCGCTGCCCACCGCGTCGCGCAACGCGGTGACCACCTCGTCCTCCTCGCCCGCGGCCGCGACGCCCTCGCGCGGGTGGCCGCTGACTGCGACGGCCTGGGTGCCGCCTCGACCACGGTGGTGGCAGCCGACATCAGCAACGACGACGAGGTCGGGGCCGCCGTCTCCACCGTCATGGCACGGCACGGCTGGATCGACACCGTCGTCGGCAGCGCCGGCGTGGTCGCCTACGGCCGCGTCGAGGACGTGCCCACCGAGGTGTTCGACCAGGTCGTCGCGACCAACCTGCTCGGGTCGGTCAACCTCGCGCGCCACGTCGTGCCCGTCATGCGCACGCAGGGGTCCGGCAGCATCGTGGTCGTCGGCTCGGTGATCGGGCACGTCGCTGTCCCCGACATGGCGGCGTACGTCATCAGCAAGTGGGGCGTCCGCGCCCTGGTGCGGCAGCTGCAGGTCGACAACCGCGACCGCCCCGGCATCCGGATCGAGTACGTCGCTCCCGGCGGCGTCGACACGCCCATCTACCGGCAGGCAGCGACGTACGGCGACGCGGCCGGGCGCCCACCGTTCCCGGTCACCAGCCCCGAGCGCATCGCCGACCGCGCCCTCGCGGTGGCCGACGGGCGCCGCAGCGGCGGGCAGGTCGGCCTCGCCAACGAGGTGATCCGGTTCGGCTTCACCGCCTTCCCGTGGGCCTACGACCGCCTCGTCGGTCCGCTCTTCGCTGTCGCCGCCCAGGACCAGACGGTGGAGGTCGGACCCAGCCCGGGCAACGTGCTGGAGTCACGCGACGAGCTCAACGGCCTGCGGGGTGGGCACGGCAACGCCCTGCTCGCCATCGGTGCCAACGTCGTCGAGCTCGCCCGCCGGCGGGTGCAGGGCGGCTGACCGCGATCGGGCCCCACCGGGCGCATGGGCGACGCCACCACGGGGGACCGGACACAACTGCCCATCAATTCCCAGGGAGACCGCATGACCCCCAGCAAGCCCGACAAGCCCGTACCCGGCACGCCGGGCAGCGAGCCGCCGTCGCTCGAGGAGCCCACCGAGCCGCGCGACGTCCCGCCGCCGAAGCCCGACCAGCAGCAGCCCACGCCCGTCTCGCCGACGGGTGCCCCGAGTGCGGATCCATCGACCGCGAGCGCCCAGCAGGGTGCGTACCTCACCACGGCGACCGGCGTGCGGATGGGCGACAGCGACCACTCCCTCAAGGCGGGGCCGCGTGGCCCGACCCTCCTCTCGGACCACCACCTCCGCGAGAAGATCATGCACTTCGACCACGAGCGCATCCCGGAGCGAGTCGTCCACGCACGCGGTGCCGGCGCCCACGGCGTCTTCGTCTCGAACGGCGCGGCCTCCGGGATCAGCCGTGCAGCCGTCTTCGGCAAGGGTGAGGAGACCCGCACGTTCGTGCGCTTCTCGACCGTGCTCGGGTCCCGCGGGTCGGCCGACACGGTGCGCGACACCCGCGGCTTTGCGACGAAGTTCTACACGAGCGAGGGCAACTGGGACCTCGTCGGCAACAACATCCCGGTCTTCTTCATCCAGGACGGCATCAAGTTCCCTGACGTCATCCACGCCGGCAAGCCGCACCCGGACCGGGAGATCCCACAGGCGCAGAGCGCCCACGACACCTTCTGGGACTTCGTGTCGCTGCACACCGAGGCGCAGCACCACGCCATCTGGAACATGTCGGACCGCGGCATCCCGCGCAGCTATCGGATGATGGAGGGGTTCGGCGTCCACACCTTCCGGCTGGTCGACGCGGACGGTGGGACGACCCTCGTCAAGTTCCACTGGAAGCCGCGGCTCGGCGTGCACTCCCTCACGTGGGAGGAGGCCCAGCTGGCCGGCGGGGTCGACCCGGACTTCCACCGCCGCGACCTCTACGACGCCATCGAGTCGGGTGCCTTCCCCGCATGGGACCTCGGCATCCAGACCTTCCCGGACACCCCGGACCAGATGTTCGAGGGGATCGACCTCCTCGACTCGACCAAGCTGGTGCCGGAGGAGCTGGCGCCGGTGCAGGTCGTCGGAACGCTGACGCTCGACGGGAACCCGACGAACTTCTTCGCCGAGACCGAGCAGGTCGCCTTCCACACCGGCCACCTCGTCCCGGGCATCGACGGCACCGACGACCCGCTGCTGATGGCCCGCAACTTCTCCTACCTCGACACCCAGCTCACCCGTCTGGCCGGGCCGAACTTCAACCAGATCCCGATCAACCGCCCGCACGCACCGGTGAACGACAACCACCGCGACGGCTTCCACCAGCAGGCGGTGCACGGCGGGGTCGCGCCCTACAAGCCGAACTCGCTCGACGCCGGCTGCCCGTTCTTCGCGGGTGCCGACGAGGGGGCGTTCGTCGACGTCCCGGTCACGGTGCCGGAGGCCACCAAGGTCCGGGAGAACCCCGCGTCGTACGACGACCACTTCAGCCAGGCGCGCCTGTTCTGGCGGAGCATGAGCCCGGTCGAGCAGGAGCACATCGTCAACGCCTACTCGTTCGAGCTGGGCAAGTGCTACGAGCAGGCCGTCAAGGAGCGGCAGCTCATCGCCCTGGCCAACATCGACCCGGAGCTGTGTGCCCGTGTCGCGCAGGGCCTCGGCCTTCCCGCGCCGGAGCGCACCGTGCAGTACGACGAGCCGGAGCCCAGCCCGGTGCTGTCCCAGCTCGGTGACACCTGGCCGGCCGACGGCCGCCTCGTCGGGATCGTCGTGGACCCGGATGCCGATCTGGCCGGGGTCGCCGCGCTGCGCGAGGAGCTGCTGGGAGCCGGTGTCCTGCCGCTCCTCATCGCCCCGCGAGGCGGCGAGCTGGGGGAGGGCCTCATGGCCCAGCGCACGTTCGCGACCGTCCGCTCCATCGAGTTCGACGCCGTCGTCGTGGCGGGCGCCGCACCGCCCGCACCCGACGCGCTCTCCTCCCGAGACAGCAAGGCCGGTGACGACTCGACGGTCGTGACCGATCCGCGCGTCGGTCTGCTCCTGCAGGAGTGCTTCCGTCACTGCAAGGCCGTGGTGGCCGTCGGCGACGGACGCGCGGTGGTCGACGAGCTCGGCCTCTCCGGGGTCGGAGTCCTCACGGCCGACGATCCGGCCGAGGTCCGTGACGACCTCCTGGCCCTGCTGTCGGCGCACCGGTCGTGGGAGCGTTTCGCGACCAGCATGTGACCGACCGCCCGGCCTGGCCGGGCAAGGGGTGGGACGGGAAACCGGGGTGAGCCGGCCGCAGACCGGCCGATAGGCTCGCACCGACATCCCGTCCCACCTCCACCCACGTCATCAGGAGCACTCGTGTCCGACATCCAGGTCGTCCGCATCCACGCCGATCAGCGTGCGGAGACCACGGTCACGACGGGCACCAAGGCCTGGGAGCTGTTCCGTGACGACGCCGACGTCGTCGCCGCTCGCGTGGCGGGTCAGCTCAAGGACCTCGCCTACGAGCTGGCCGACGGCGACGAGGTCGAGGGCGTGGCGATCGACAGCCCCGACGGCCGGGACATCCTGCGCCACTCCACCGCGCACGTGATGGCTCAGGCGGTGCAGCAGATCTGGCCGGAGGCGAGGCTCGGCATCGGGCCGCCGGTGGAGAACGGCTTCTACTACGACTTCGACGTCGAGACCCCGTTCGTGCCCGAGGACCTGGTCAAGATCGAGTCAGCGATGCGCAAGATCATCAAGGAGAACCAGCGCTTCGAGCGGCGGGTCACCACCGACGCCGACGCGCTGACGGAGCTCCAGGACGAGCCCTACAAGATCGAGCTGATCGGCCTCAAGGGCGGCGCCGGCGCCTCGGACACCGAGGGCGCCTCCGTCGAGGTCGGGGCCGGCGAGCTGACGATCTACGACAACATCGGTCGCAACGGCGAGGCGAAGTGGTCCGACCTGTGCCGCGGGCCGCACCTGCCGACCACCAAAAGGATCCCCGCCTTCAAGCTGATGCGCAGCGCGGCGGCGTACTGGCGCGGTGACGAGAAGAACAAGCAGCTCCAGCGC
This sequence comes from Nocardioides sp. P4_G10, assembly GCF_056401175.1. Lineage (NCBI taxonomy): Bacteria > Bacillati > Actinomycetota > Actinomycetes > Propionibacteriales > Nocardioidaceae > Nocardioides > Nocardioides sp. P4_G10. The sequence goes on from NZ_JBFUJV010000016.1 coordinate 103,542, forward strand.
ATCTACGGCACCGCCTGGGAGACCAAGGAGGCGCTCGAGGAGCACCTCCACCGCATCGAGGAGGCCGAGCGGCGCGACCACCGCAAGCTCGGTCGCGAGCTCGACCTCTACTCGTTCCCCGACGAGATCGGGTCCGGCATGGCGGTCTTCCACCCCAAGGGCGGCGTGATCAAGCGGGAGATGGAGGACTACGTCCGCCGTCGGCACCTCGAGGAGGGCTTCGACTACGTCGGCACCCCCCACATCAGCAAGGACGGGCTGTTCCACACCTCCGGGCACCTGCCCTACTACGCGGACACCATGTTCCCGCCGATGGAGATGGAGCACGCCGAGTACCGCCTCAAGGCGATGAACTGCCCGATGCACAACCTCATCTACCGCTCGCGGCAGCGCTCCTACCGCGAGCTCCCGCTGCGGTTCTTCGAGTTCGGGTCGGTCTACCGCTACGAGAAGTCCGGCGTCGTGCACGGCCTGACCCGCGTGCGCGCGATGACCCAGGACGACTCGCACTCCTACGTCACCCCGGAGCAGGCCCCCGCCGAGGTCGAGCACCTGCTCACCTTCGTCACCGGGCTGCTGCGCGACTTCGGCCTCGACGACTACTACTTCGAGCTGTCCACCCGTGACGACTCCAAGCCCGACAAGTTCATCGGGTCCAACGACCAGTGGGAGACCGCGACCTCGGTGCTCGAGACCGCGGCGCGCAAGTTCGGCGTCGACCTCGTGCCCGACCCGGGCGGCGCGGCGTTCTACGGGCCGAAGATCTCGGTGCAGGCCAAGGACGCGATCGGTCGCACCTGGCAGATGTCGACCATCCAGTACGACTTCAACCAGCCGGCGGTCGACCGCTTCAACCTGGAGTACGTCGCAGCCGACGGCACCCGCCAGCAGCCCGTGATGATCCACTCCGCCAAGTTCGGCTCGATCGAGCGGTTCATCGGCGTGCTCGTGGAGCACTACGCCGGCGCCTTCCCGCCCTGGCTCGCCCCCGTGCAGGTCCAGGGCATCCCGATCGCCGAGCGCCACAACGACTACCTCTTCGACATCGCGAAGCAGATGAAGGCGCAGGGGCTGCGGGTCGAGGTCGACGAGTCCGACGACCGGATGCAGAAGAAGATCCGCAACGCGCAGCTCGCCAAGGTGCCCTTCATGATGATCGCCGGCGATGCCGACGTGGAGGCGGGGGCCGTGTCGTTCCGCTACCGAGACGGTCGCCAGGACAACGGGGTGCCGCTGGCCGAGGCGATCGAGCGGGTGGCCGCCGCGGTCGCCTCGCGCGAGCAGGTCTGACGTCGCGTGGATCGGGCGGGGGACGTCCTCGACCTGCGCTTCGCCGCCACGTGGAACCGCAGCGAGGAGAAGTCGTGACCGATCCCGACCGCCGACCCGTCGTCGACCTGACCGACGAGGAGGCGCGGCTCAAGCTGCCGCTGAAGTGGGGCGTCCCGGACGACGTGATCCCGGCCTGGGTCGCGGAGATGGACTACGCGGTCGACCCGGTGGTGCTCGAGGCGGTCCAGCGGATGCTCGCCGACGGGATCACCGGCTACCCGCTCTTCGGCTGGGACCCGGAGCTGGCGCAGTCCTACGCCGCCTGGTCGGCGCGGCACTTCGGCTGGGCGCCGGTCCCCGAGGCGGTGCACCCGGTGGTCGACGTGACGGCCGGGGTGCGGCTCGCGATCGACGTGTTCAGCGGTCCCGGGGGCGTGGTCTTCCCGACCCCGGGCTACAACGCCCAGTTCGGCCTCGCGACGATCACCGGTCGCGAGGAGGTGCGCCTCGACGTGACAGCCTCCGCCGCCCGGGCCGAGGTCGACCTCGACCGGCTCGACCGCCTCTTCGCCGACGGGGCGCAGACGCTGATCCTCACCCAGCCGCACAACCCGTGGGGCCGCGTGTTCACCCGCGCCGAGCTCGAGGGGATCCGCGACGTCGTCGTACGCCACGGCGCGCGCGTCGTGAGCGACGAGATCCACGCGCCGCTCGTCCTGCCGGGCGCCGAGCACGTCTCCTACCTCTCGATCGACGGCACCCACGACCACGCGGTCGCGGTCGTCGCCGCGTCCAAGGCGTTCAACACCGCGGGCCTGCGGTGCGCGCAGGTCGTCGTCCCCTCGGCAGCCGACCGCCGGCTGCTCGCCGACCAGCCGATGTCGCGCAACGACTCGCACTCGCCGGTCGGTGCCGTCGCGGCGCGGGCGGCGTACGACCAAGGCGACCCGTGGCTCGCCTCCCTCGTCGAGCGGCTCGACCAGCAGCGCGCGCTGCTCGGCGAGCTCCTCGCCGCCCACCTCCCCGAGGTGCGGATGCGCCCGCTCGAGGCGACCTACCTGGCCTGGCTCGACGCCTCCGCCTACGGCCACGACGACGCCGCGGCCGTCGCCCTCGAGCGCGGGCGCGTCAAGGTCAGCCCGGGGGAGTCCTACGCCCCCGGCACCACCGGCCAGGTACGGCTCAACATCGCCACCTCACCCGACCGGCTCGTCGAGATCGTCGAGCGGCTCGCGAAGGCCTGGACGTAGCACTCTGCGCTGGGTGAGACCCTCGCCCCGGGTGGTCGAGGAGGGCCGCCCGCGCTGGTTGAGGAGGGACGAAGTCCCGTCGCGAAACCGGTCGGGAAAGGGTGGCCAGCAATCGTCCACAGCTATGGCTACTGTCGGTGGCCGCCGGTAGAATCGAACACATGATCGAGATGCTGGCGGGGTCCGGAGCAGGTGAGGTCGAGGACCTCACCGCCCGCGACCTGCTCGCGCTCGCGCGGGACCGGAAGGCAGCCGAGGACCGCGCAGCAGCCGATCTTCTGGTCGTGTCTGCTCGGTGGGCCGACCTGCACCCGCCGGAGTCGATCCACTCGGCCGCGACCTTCACCGTCCCCTTCACCGTCCCGGGTTGCGAGCACGAGGAGCCGATCGCCGGTGAGGGTGCGCCGCTGGTGGCGGAGTTCTGCCTCGCCGAGCTCGGCGCCGTCCTCGGTGTCTCGACGACCGCGGCGAAGAAGCTCGTCGGTCACGCGCTCGAGCTGCGCCACCGGCTGCCGCGGTTGTGGGCGCAGGTCCATACCGGCCGGGTCCCGGCATGGCGGGCGCGTTCGGTTGCGGAGACCACCATCCACGCCGCTCCTTCGCTGACCCGGGAGGCTGCGGCGTTCGTGGATGCCCAGGTTGCTGCGGTGGCTGGTCGTTTGGGTGCGGCGCAGCTGGACCGGCTCGTCGCCGAGGCGATCAGGCGCTACGACCTCGCCGAGGTCGACCCGGCTGCGGATCCGGAGGACGGCTACCTCCACGTCGACCCGCGCCACGTCACGATCCACGACGACGACGTGCACTTCGCCGGCACGATGCGGCTCGAGGCCGAGCTCGACATCGCCGACGCCCTCGACCTCGATCGGGCCCTGGCCCACGGCGCCGCGTCGCTGAAGGCCCTCGGCTCTGATGCCTCGCTGGACGCCCGCCGCTCCGCTGCCCTCGGTGACCTCGCCCGCACTCAGACGGCGCTCGACCTCGCCGGAGCGGGAGCCGAACGCCAGCGCCTGCCGGCAGCACGTGAGGTCGTCCTGCACGCGCACTTCGACGCCACCCTCGACGACCTGGCCACGGTGTTCGGTCCGACCGGGCGGATGGAGGAGGGCCAGCGTTTGGTGCTCCTCGACCAGGTCAGGGACTGGTGCGCCGACTCCCGCACGAAGGTCACCGTCAAGCCGGTCATCGACCTCAACGCCCAGTTGTCGACACCCGCGTACGAGGTGCCCGACCGGATCCGGGAGCAGGTGATCCTCCGCGACAAGACGTGCGTGTTCCCCTGGTGCACCCGACCGGCCCGCGGCTGCGACATCGACCACGTCGTCCCTCATGACCCGGACGCCGAGGCGGAGGCCCGACCACAACCCGGTCCCACGCAGACCGCCAACCTCGCGGCCCTGTGCCGGTTCCACCACCGCCTCAAGACCCACACCGCCTGGCGCTACCAGATGACGGCGGCCGGGGTGTTCGAGTGGACCTCACCGCACGGCCACCACTACCGCCGCGACCGCACCGGCACCACCGCGATCGACCAAGCCCAGCCACCCGATGCGCCCGGCATTCCGCGACCACGCCGACGATGACCTCGCCCCACACCCCGCCACCCTCCGGTAGCGGGGGCACAGGCATGTCCGGATCCGTCGTCCACGACCTCGCCGGGCACCCGATGCCCGACCAGGAGCGCGTCGGGTCTGGTGCTGACGTCACCGGAGCGGAGGCTGCAGGGCAGGACGTCCGGTCCCGGGTCTTTCGCCCCGTGACCACGCGAGACATGCGGCGCAGGCTGGATCCATGGGCACCGAGGCACTCCCTGCACGTCCCTCTGCCGACGAGCTGCTGCACGCCCTCGGGCACGCCGTGATCGCCACGGACACGCAGGGCACGGTGCTGTTCTGGAACGGTGCCGCCGAGCAGCTGTACGGCTGGCCCGCCGAGGAGGCCGTGGGCCGTGACATCTCGGACGTGACGGTGCCGGAGGTCTCCCAGGCGGCGGCGGCGGAGATCATGGCTGCTCTGCGGGAAGGTCGTCCATGGTCGGGCGGCTTTCCGGTTCGGCGCCGCGGCGGCGAGGTGCTGCACGCGCTGGTCACCGACAGCGGCGTGTACCGCGACGGAGAGCTGATCGGCATCGTCGGTGCCTCCCTCAACCTCGGCGAGGCCGTCCGGCACCTGATGGAACGCTCCAGCGACGCCGCAGTCCTGGTCGACGAGCACCATGTCGTCAGCTACGCCAGCCCAGCGGTCGCGAACCTCTTCGGCTGGCCGGTTGACGAGGTCGTGGGCACACCCATCACAGACCGCATCCACCCCGAGGACCACCGTGCTTTCGAGAAGCTGCTGGCCGCCGACCCGTCCCTGGCGGAGCGGGTCGGTGAGCTCCGGGTCCGCGTCCACGGCGCCTGGTCCTGGGTGGAGGTGGCGGTCACCGACCTCTACAGCCAGCCCGGGTCACATGGCCAGGTCTGCAACATCCGGCGCAGCGAGCGCCTTGCCCGCCTCGAGGAACGCGAGCGCATCCTCGAGGCGGTCCACTCCGAGGTGCTCCAGGACCTGTTCGCGGCCGCGCTCGCGATCGACCGTGYGCGCGCGCACGCAGCACCCTCGGGCGCGGCGCCGATCGATGCCGCTCGCGACGTCGTGGGGCGAGCCATCCAAACTCTTCGCGAGGTCGTCAAGTCGTAGTGGCCGGTGCTCGGTGGTCACCTCCGCGACCGGCCCCCATGACGTCGGGCCGGAACGTCATGGGTTCTGGTCGTCTCAGCAGCCGCACACCATGACGTTGCCGGCTTGCCTGCCCAGCGCGTCAACCGGAACTGCCCTCGCCGGAGCGACCTCTCTGGCGCGCACCTTCCAAC
>NZ_JBFUJV010000017.1:0-99875 GCF_056401175.1 Nocardioides sp. P4_G10
GCCCCGTAGCGCGAGGAAGTGCCCGGTCGCCGCCCCGTAGCGCGAGGAAGTGCCCGGTCGCCGCCCCGTAGCGCGAGGAAGTGCCCGGTCAGCCGACGCGGCGGCGGGTGTTGCCGAGGTGGAGCCGCATGGCGGCGCGGGCGGTCTCCACGTCACCGGCGAGGACCGCGGCGGCGACGTTGTCGTGCTCGCGCTGGACCCGCTCGACGTGGGTGGCGTCGGTCATGGAGTACGCGTCGCTGAGGCGGGTGCGCGGGAGCATGATCATCATCGGCCCGAGGGAGCCGAGCAGGTCGACGTAGAAGCGGTTGCCCGTCGCCCGCGCCACGGCGAGGTGGAAGGCGAAGTCGGCCTCGACGGCCCCCTCGTGCCCGACGCGCGTGAACCCGGCCAGCGCCTCCTCGATCGCCGCAGCGTCGAGAGCCGTGTGGTGCCGCGCCGCCAGCGCCGCCGCCTCGCTCTCCACGCCGATGCGGAAGTCGAGCATCGCCAGGACGTCGGCCTGGGTGCGGATCGCGGACGACTCGACGTGGAACGACGACGACTCGGGCACCGCGAGCACGAACGACCCGCGGCCCTGCTGGGTCTCGACGAGGCCCTCGGCCCGGAGCCGGGTCACCGCCTCGCGCACGACGGTGCGCGAGACGGCGTACTCCTCGATGAGCTCCGACTCCGACGGGAGCTTGGCCCCCGGGGCCAGGTCACCGGCCAGGATCTTGTCCTTGAGGCCGGCGACGACGCCCGCCGACAGGGTGGTCATGCCGAGAAGGTAGCGGTCTCCACCGTGAGCTCGCGCATCCGCTCGGTGAGCGTGAAGCCGAGGCCCGGACGGTCCGGCACGAAGATCTGGCCGTCGCGGATGTCGATGCGCTCCTCGAAGAGCGGGTTCAGCCACTCGAAGTGCTCGACCCACGGCTCGGTGGGGTACGTCGCCGCGAGGTGGAGGTGGATCTCCATCGCGTAGTGCGGCGCGAGGTCGAGGCGGTGGTGCGCCGCGAGGGTGGCGAACTTCAGGAACGGCGTGATGCCGCCGATCCGCGGCGCGTCGGGCTGCACGATGCCGCGGTAGCCGGCGTCGACGAGGCCCATGTGCTCGGCCACGGACGTCAACATCTCGCCGGTGGCGATCGGGGTGTCGAAGGTCTGCGACAGGTCGGCGTGGCCGACGTGGTCCCACGCGTCGAGGGGCTCCTCGATCCAGACCAGGTCGAACCGCTCGAGCTCGCGGCACATCCGGCGGGCGCGGGCACGGTCCCACTGCTGGTTGGCGTCGACCATGAAGGGACCGTCGCCGAGGTGCTCGCGGAGCGCGGCGACGCGGCGCAGGTCCTCGCGCCAGTCGGGCTGGCCGACCTTGATCTTGATGCCGCCGATGCCGGACTCGAGGGAGCCAGTGGCCTTCTCCTTGATCTCCTCGACGGAGGCCTGGAGGAAGCCGCCGGAGGTGTTGTAGACGCGGCACGAGTCGCGGTGCGCGCCGAGGAGCTTGGCGAGCGGCAGGCCGGCGCGGCGCGCCTTGAGGTCGTGGAGCGCGACGTCGAGCGCGGCGACCGCCTGCGTGGCGACGCCGGAGCGGCCGACGGAGGCACCGGCCCACATGAGCGACTCGTAGATCTTGGCGATGTCGTTGGGGTCCTGGCCGATGGCGACGTCCATGACCTCCTTGAGGTGGGCGTACTGCCCCTTGCCGCCCGCGCGCTTGGAGTAGCTGAACCCCATGCCCTCGAGGCCCTGATCGGTGGTGAGCTCGACGAAGAGCATGACCGTCTCGGTGAGGGGCTTCTGGCGGCCGGTGAGGACCTTGGCGTCGCTGACCGGGTTGGGCAGCGGGAGCACGACGTGCGACAGCGTGACGCTGCGGATGCGGTCGCCCGTGGTGGGGGTCGCGGTGGGCGGGACAAGGGTCTGCGTCATCGGGGTTCCTCGGGTCATCGCGAACAGGTACGAGCTAACTTGTATGATGAGTGTGCAACTTATTACACAAGTACGTCAAGCCCCGCTCGTGAGGAGTCGTGATGAGCCAGGTCAGCAGCCGTCGACAGGTCCCTCGTTGGCGAGACCTCGAGCCGTTCCTGCGGCCACGTCCCGTCGAGCGTGATGTCGTACGACGTCGCCTGACGCGCTGCCTGTCGGTCGACGACGTCGAGCGGCTGGCCCGCCGGCGCGTGCCGGGCGCGGTCTGGGACTACGTCGCCGGCGGCTCCGACTCCGAGCTCGCGATGCGCCGCAACGCCGACGCCTTCGACCGCGTCGAGCTCATGCCGACGACCTTCGGCCAGGTCGCCGCGCCCGACACCACCGCCACCCTGCTGGGCCGCACCGCCGCGGCGCCGATCGTCCTCGCACCGACCGGCTACACGCGGCTGAGCCACCACACCGGTGAGCGCGCCGCGGCCGTCGCGGCCGAGCAGGCCGGCCTGCCGTACACCCTGTCGACCTACGCCACGACCTCGATCACCGACGTCGCGCGCGCGGCACCGGGCGGCCGCAACTGGTTCCAGGTCTACCTGATGAAGGACCGCGCCGTGACCCGGGCGCACCTCGACGAGGCGCGCTGCCAGGGCTACGAGGCGCTGGTGCTCACCATCGACACGACCGTCACCGGCATGAAGCGCAAGGACAAGCAGAACGGCTTCGCCATCCCGCCCCAGCTCACCGCGCGCACGATGGCCGGCATGGCCCGCCACCCCGGCTGGGTCGCCGACATCCTCACCACCGAGCCGCTGCGCTTCGCGACGTTCCCCGAGGGGTCCGCGCACGCCCGGTGGGGCATGTCCAACGAGCTGCGCGAGCAGGAGATCCGACCCGCCGACATCACCTGGCTGCGCGAGGAGTGGGGCGGGCCGGTCGTCGTCAAGGGCGTCCAGTCGGTCGTCGACGCCGTCGCCGCGGTCGATGCCGGCGCGGATGCGATCGTGCTGTCCAACCACGGTGGACGCCAGCTCGACCGCGCCCCGGTGCCGTTCGAGCTGCTGCCCGCCGTCGTCGAGGCGGTCGCCGGTCGTGCGGAGGTGTACGTCGACTCAGGCGTCCGCAGCGGCGGTGACGTGGTCGCCGCAATCGCGCTCGGCGCCACCGGGGTGATGGTGGGACGCGCCTACCTCTACGGCCTCATGGTCGGCGGGCAGCGCGGCGTCACCCACGTGCTCGACCTCCTCACCGACGAGATGCGGCGCGCGATGGGCATGCTCGGCACGCCCACGCTCGCCGACCTGACCTCCGCGCACGCCCGGTTGCGGGCGTGGTGAGGGCGGGACGGTCAGCCGACCGGGGTCACCAGCTCGCCGCGATCGAGGAAGGCGTCGACGTTGTCGAGCACGAGCCGGCCCATCGCCTCCCGGGTCTCGACGGTCGCGCTGCCGACGTGGGGCAGCAGCACGACGTCGTCGCGCTCCAGGAGGGCGGCGGGCACGCGCGGCTCGTCGGCGAACACGTCGAGCCCGGCACCGGCGATGCGACCGGCCTCGAGCGCCGCGACCAGCGCGTCCTCGTCCACGACCGAGCCGCGGGCGACGTTGACCAGGTAGCCCTCGGGGCCGAGCGCGTCCAAGACGGCGGCGTCCACGAGCCCGTCGGTCCCGGCGCCACCCGGTGTCAGCACCACCAGCACGTCGCTCGCAGCCGCCAGCGCGACCGGGCTGTCGTGGTAGGTCCACGCGACGTCCTTGGGGCTGCGCGAGTGGTAGTGGATCTCGGCACCGAAGGCCTCGAGCCGCTCCGCCGCCGCGGTCCCGATCCGGCCCAGGCCGAGCACGCCGACGACCGCGCCGCGCACGTCGCGGGTCAGCGGCATCTTCTCGCCGCGCGCCCACGCACCGGTCCGCACGAACCGGTCGGCGGCCGTGATGCCGCGCAGCACGTCGACGACGAGGAAGGCCGCCAGGTCGGCCACGGCGTCGGTGAGCACGTCGGGGGTGTTGGAGACGACGATCCCGCGGCGCTGCGCCTCGGCCACGTCGACGTTGTCGTAGCCGACGCCGAAGTTCACGATCGCCCGCAGGTCGGGCAGGGCCTCCATCTCCTCCGCGCCGGCCCGCGCACCGCCACCGACCACGGCGACCGCGACGCCCGCCGGGTCGCCGAGGTCCTCCCGCTGCGGGGCGGCGTACCGCTCCGAGAGCCACTCGCGCACGAAGGGCATCAGCCCGCCGAGCTGGACGACACGGACCGGGTGCTGGGTGTCGGTGGTCACCACGCCATCCTTGCCGGGCGGCGGTCGCGGCGTCCAAGTCGACCTCGCTATCGCGCGATACCCACCCACGACCGGAGCGAGAGGAGCGAGCACGCATGGGCCTGCTGATCGGCTTCACCACGATCCTCGTCGTCATCGCCGCCGGCGCGGCGCTCGCCCACGTCGGCGTGCTCGACCGCCGCTCGCAGCGCACCCTCGGCGAGATCGCGTTCTTCGTCGCCTCCCCCGCCCTCATGGTGGTCACCATCAGCAAGGTCCACCTGGAGACGGCGGCGGCCAACCTGGTCGCCTCGACCATCTCGCTCGGGGCCTGCTTCGTCGCGTACGTCGTCATCGCGCGGCTGCGCTGGGGCCTCGACACCGGCTCGCTGCTCCTCGGCGCGCTGTCGTCGTCCTACGTCAACGCGGGCAACCTCGGCATCGCCATCGCGGCCTACGTCGTCGGTGACATCACCGTGGTCGTGCCGACCCTGCTCGTGCAGATGCTGCTCGTGCAGCCGGCGGCGCTGATCGTCCTCGACCGGATCACCGGCCGCGGCGAGGGCGTGGGCCCGGCCGTCCGACGGCTCGTCACCAACCCGCTCACCATCTCCGCCGTCGTCGGCCTGGTGCTGGCGACGACCGGCTGGCGGCTGCCGGCCGCCGTGCTGTCGCCGCTGGAGATGCTGGCCGGCGCGGCGATCCCGCTGATGCTGATGTCGTACGGCGCCGCCCTGAGGCTGAGCCCACCGATCGGTCGGGCCGGCCACAACGGCGAGGTCGTCCTCGCGACGGTCCTCAAGATGGCCGTCATGCCGGTGGTCGCCTGGCTGGTCGGCGTGGCACTCGGCCTCGACGACCGCGTGCTGCTCGGCGTCGTCATCACCGCCGCCCTGCCGACCGCGCAGAACATCTTCCTGCACGCCACCCGCTACCGCGTCGGCGAGGATGTCTCGCGGGAGACCATCCTGGTGACCACCCTCGCCTCCCTGCCCGTGGCGCTGCTCGTCGCCGTGCTGCTGGGCTGACCCGCCCCGCCGACCAGACCGACCAGACCGACCAGACCGACCAGACCGACCAGAAGGAGAACCATGGACGACCTGCTCGACCAGCTGCGCACGAGCATCGGCGCCGACCACGTCCTGACCGAGGACGCCGACGTCGCGGCGTACGTCGTCGACTGGACCGGCACCCACGCCGGGCGGGCCCTCGCAGTGGTCCGGCCGGGCTCGACCGAGGAGGTGGCCGCGGTCGTCGCGGCCTGCGCCGCGGCGGGTGTGGCGGTCGTGCCGCAGGGCGGCAACACCGGGCTGGTCGGCGGCGGGGTGCCCGACGCGTCGGGCAGCCAGGTCGTGCTCTCCCTCGGCCGGATGCGCCGCGTGCGCGAGGTCGACCCGGTAGCCGGCACCGTCACCGTCGACGCCGGCGTCGTGCTGGCCGACGTGCAGGCGGCGGCCGAGAAGGTCGACCGGCTCTTCCCGATGTCGCTGGGCTCCGAGGGCAGCTGCACCATCGGCGGCAACCTGTCGACCAACGCCGGCGGCACCGCGGTGCTGCGCTACGGCATGACCCGCGAGCTGGTGCTCGGCCTCGAGGTCGTGCTGCCCGACGGCCGGGTGTGGGACGGGTTGCGCGGGCTCCGCAAGGACAACACCGGCTACGACCTCACGCAGCTGTTCGTCGGCGCCGAGGGCACCCTCGGCGTCATCACCGGCGCCGTGCTGCGGCTCTTCCCGGCCACCCCGCGGCACGCCACGGCCTGGGTGGCCGTGCCCTCCGTCGACGCCGCGGTGTCCCTGCTCGGCCTGGCCCAGCAGCACGCCGGCGTGCACCTGTCGACGTTCGAGATCGCCAACCGACAGGCCATCGACCTCGTCCTCGCCCACCTGCCAGGGGCGAGCGACCCGCTCGGCGAGCCGAGCGACTGGTACGTCCTGGTCGAGCTCGCCGGCTCCGCCTCCGACGCCGGGCTGGACGAGACCCTCGAGTCGTTGCTCGGCGAGGCCGTCGAGGCCGGCACCGCCGACGACGCGGCGATCGCCGGCAGCCCGGCGCAGCGGTCGGCCCTGTGGGTCCTGCGCGAGGGCATCTCCGAGGTGCAGAAGGTCGAGGGTGCCACGCTCAAGCACGACGTCACCCTGCCGATCGCCCGGCTCGCGGAGTGGGCGACCACGATCGGGCCGCGGCTGCAGGAGGTCTGCCCGGGCGTGCGGCTGGTGACCTACGGCCACGTCGGCGACGGCAACCTCCACTACAACCTCAACGCGCCCCTGGCCGACGGTCGCAGCGATGACGACGCACTCCGTGCCGCGGCGGCCGACCTGACGTCCGCGATCTACGACTCGGTGGCCCGCGAGGCGGGGTCGATCAGCGCCGAGCACGGGCTCGGCCGCACCAAGGTGGCGGCGGCAGCGTCGTACAAGTCCGACGTCGAGGTCGACCTCATGCGCGCCGTCAAGCAGGCGCTCGACCCGGCCGGGCTGATGAACCCGGGCGTCCTCGTCCCGCCCACCCCGTAGGGACTCGCCCTAGGCTGCAGGCATGAAGGCACAGACCCTCGGCCGCATCGTCCTCGGCGGCTTCATGGTGACCGCAGGTGTCCTGCACCTGACCACGCAACGCGAGGAGTTCCGGGCGCAGGTTCCCGACTGGTTCCCGGTCGACGAGGACCTCACGGTCCTCGCCTCCGGCGTCGTGGAGGTCGCGCTGGGCGGGGCGTTCGTCGCGCTGCCGCGGCACCGGCGCACCATCGGTGCACTGCTGGCGGCCTTCTTCGTTGCGATCTTCCCGGGCAACATCGCGCAGTACGTCGAGGGCACCTCCGCGTTCGGCCTCGACACCGACCGCGCCCGCCTCACCCGCCTCTTCTTCCAGCCCGTGCTCGTCCTCTGGGCGCTGTGGGCGGGCGGCCTCCTGGGCCGTCGCCGCCCGGCCCTCGCCGAGGAGCAGCAGCGCGAGGAGGTCGAGACGGGCGAGTAGTTCCCCCGCCCGGGTTTGGGCACCGCCACCCGGGGGAGGTAGGGGTCCAGAGAGAGGGGGACTCCATGCCCATCACCGTGCCCACCAGGAGCACCAGCAGGACACTCGTCGGCGTTGCCGGCCTGTGCGTCCTCGCACTGGCCGCCACCACAGCGCCCGTCACCATGGCCACCGCGTCGCAGGACGACCGCCGCCCCGTGGACCTGCTCAGCCCGGCTCCGGCCGCCCGCGCGACCGCCGACGCCGAAGGTGGTGAGCGCTCGCGCTCCGTCGACGTCGACGCCGCCGCGCTCGACGCCGTACGCACCGGCGACCGCATCAGCCTCGCGCTGTTCGACGACACGACCGTCACCGCCGCCGTCGACCGGCGCACCGACGCCGCCGGGATCACGTCGTGGTCCGGCGGGATCATCGGCGAGAAGGGCAGCGTCACCGGCGTCGTGGTCGGCGGGGTCACCCACATCAACGTCACCTCCGTCGAGCACGGCACCTACGAGGTGCGCAGCACGCCCGAGGGCGACTACGTCGTCGACGAGGCGGGCGACCCGCCTGGCGGCGACGACGTCGTCCTGCCCGAGCGCCCGGGCAAGGCCGAGTCCCACGACCACGGCAGCCAGCCGCGCGCGCCGCGCGACACCGCCGGCGCAGCCGGCGCAGCCGGCGCACCGGGCCCCATCGCCTCGGCCGACGCGCCCGACACGATCGACATCGCCATCGTCTACCCCGCCCAGCTGGTCGCGCAGATGGGGCAGCCCGCAATGGAGGCCCAGTTCGCGCTGGGCATCACCCAGGCCAACGAGGCCTTCGCCAGCTCCGGCGTCGGCACCCGGGTGCGGCTGGTGGGCACGCGCCAGGTCGCCGCGACGCAGTCCTCCGACCTGGTCACCAACCTCAGGGCGCTCGGCACCCCGGGCGACGGCATCTTCGACGAGGCGCAGGCGCTGCGCGAGGAGACCCACGCCGACCTGGTCAGCCTCTGGCTGTCCGGCAGCGTCCCGGGCGGCGCGTCGTGCGGCATCGCCTACCTCGGCGGCACGGACCCGCAGTACGACCCGCAGTACGCCGCCTGGTCGGTCGTCTACGCGGCCGCCTGCGCCACCGAGTTCCGCGCGTTCGCCCACGAGGTCGGGCACAACCTCAGCGCCCACCACGACGCCGGGGCGTCCCAGCCGCCGACCGACGGGAAGCCCTACGCCCGCGGTTACGTCGACGTGGCCGCGCAGACGATCACGGTGATGGCCTACTACGACCAGTGCGTGCGCCAGCAGGTCAACTGCACCCGCATCGGCTACTTCTCCAACCCGAACGTCACCTACAACGGGCGCGTCCAGGGCACCGCTGCGACCAACAACGTGCTGGCGATCAACGAGCAGATGGCGACCGTGGCCGGCTACCGCCAGTCGCAGATCTACCCGGGCACCGCCAGCATCGCCGGCCGCCCCCGCTTCAAGGGCACCGCGGAGGCGACGTCCACGCCGTGGTCCCCGGCCGTCAACCTGGGCTACCAGTGGCTGCTCGACGGCGTCGCGGTCCCGGGCGCGACCGCCAGCACCTTCGAGCTGGGCCGCGGTGACATCGGCAAGACCCTCACGCTGCAGGTGTTCGGCTCCGCGCCGTTCTACCCGACGGTGGCCGCTCCGACGGTGTCCGTCGTCGTCGGCAAGGCGCTGTTCCGCACGAAGCGGCCCAAGCTGCGCGGCGTGCCGCGCGCCGGCCGGGTGCTGTCGGTCAAGGTGAAGGGCTGGAAGCCCAAGCCGGCCAAGAAGAGCGTCAAGGTGCGCTACCAGTGGCTGAAGAACGGGAAGAAGATCAAGGGCGCCAAGAAGGCGACCTACCGCGTCCGCGCCAAGGACCGCGGCAAGAAGATCTCGGTCCGGGTGACGGCCAGGAAGAAGGGCTACGAGAAGGCGCGGAAGAGCTCCAAGAAGGTCAAGATCCGCCGCTGACCGCCCGCCGCCGGGCGGGTCACAGGGTCGGCAGCCAGTCGACCCGCCCGGCGAGCACGGCGTACCCCACGAACGCGCCCACGTCGAGCAGCGTGTGGGCGACGACGAACGGCATCACCCGCCCCCAGCGGCGGAAGAGCCATCCGAACAGCAGCCCCATCGCGAGGTTGCCGACGAAGCCGCCGAGCCCCTGGTAGAGGTGGTAGCTGCCGCGCAGGAGGGCTGCCAGGCCGATGGCGGCGGTGTCGCCGAACCCGATCTGCCGCAGCCGCACCTGCACGAAGCCGAGGACGATGAACTCCTCCACGACGGCGTTCTGCGCGGCCGCGAGCACCAGCACCGGCACCCGCCACCACTCCCCCGGCAGCGACTGGGCGACGACCGTCAGGTTGGTGCCGAGGGCGAAGGTCGCGAGGTAGAAGACCACGCCCACCGAGCCGACACCGGCCGCGAGAAGGGCGCCGCGCCCCCAGTCACCGAGGCTGCTCCAGCCGCCGTCCCGCGCCCACACGTCCTTGAGCCTGCTCCCGGAGCGCACGAGCAGGTACGCCGCCAGCGCGACCGGCACGAGCGCGAAGGCGACGCGCAGCAGCTGGTAGGTCAGGTCGAGCCACGGCCGGTCCGGGGCGAGGGAGTTGTTGAGGTTGGCCGCCTGCGACGACAGCGGCCCCGGCGCCGTGAGCGCCGAGACGATGCTGACGATCGAGTAGACCGCGCTCCGGCCCAGGGAGACGAGCAGCACGATCGCGAGCTCGGTCCACAGCAGCGCCTTCGCCAGGTCCGGCACGCCACCCGGGACGGGTGTGTCCCGGAGTCGCCACCACGGTCTCGTCGCCTCGGTCGTGGTGCTCACGCCCCCAGCATCCCGCAGCCGGCTGAAGTGGCGCTGAGAACCGCCTCGACGAATGCCCCTCGTTGCACGACGATCGACGGGTGAGCACGATCTACGAGGCGGCCGGCGGGAGGGACGTCTTCGTGCGGCTGGCCGAGGCGACGCACCAGCGCTGCCTGGCCGATCCGCTGCTCAGCCACCCCTTCTCCCACGCCGACAACCAGCCCGACCACACCGACCGGCTGGCGGCCTACTGGGCCGAGGCACTCGGCGGCCCGCCGACGTACACCTCCACGATGGGCGGCAGCGAGTCGCACGTGCAGCGCCTGCACGCAGGCGAGGGCGACTACGCCGTCGAGGCCAGCCCCCGGTTCGTGCAGTGCGTCGTCGACTCCTTTGACGAGGCCGGTGTGCCCGACGACCCGCGGGTGCGCCGGGCGATCACCGACTACATCACGTGGGCCGCGACCGGGCCGTTCCAGGCCTGGGGACGCTCGAAGGACGACGTCCCCGACGACCTCGCCCTGACCCACTGGGACTGGGACGGCCCGATCAGGTGAGAACGAGCCCGTCGTCGCCGACGTCCACCGTCACCGCGCCGCCGTCGGTCACCGTGCCCGCGATCAGCAGGCGGGCGAGCGGGTCACCGATGGCCGACTGGATCAGCCGGCGGAGCGGCCGGGCGCCGTACGCCGGGTCGTAGCCGGTGTCGGCGAGCCAGGCGCGGGCGGCGTCGGTCACCGAGATGGTGATCCGCCGGACCGCGAGCCGCTGCTCGAGCAGCGCGAGCTGCAGGTCGACGATGTGGGCCAGGTCGTCCTTCGACAGGGCCTCGAACAGGACGACCTCGTCGAGCCGGTTGAGGAACTCCGGCTTGAAGTGCTGCCGGACCACGCTCATCACCGACATCTTCTTCGTGTCCGGCATCAGGTTCGGGTCGACGAGGAAGTTGGACCCGAGGTTGGAGGTCAGGATCAGCAGCGTGTTGCGGAAGTCGACCGTGCGACCCTGGCCGTCGGTGAGCCGACCGTCGTCGAGCACCTGCAGCAGGATGTCGAAGACCTCGGGGTGCGCCTTCTCGACCTCGTCGAGGAGGACGACGCTGTAGGGGCGTCGCCGCACGGCCTCGGTGAGCTGGCCGCCCTCGTCGTAGCCGACGTAACCGGGAGGGGCACCGACGAGCCGCGAGACCGAGTGCTTCTCGCTGTACTCGCTCATGTCGATGCGGACGATCGCGCGCTCGTCGTCGAAGAGGAAGTCCGCGAGCGCCTTGGCGAGCTCGGTCTTGCCCGTGCCGGTGGGGCCGAGGAAGAGGAACGACCCGGTCGGCCGGTGGGGGTCGGAGATGCCGGCGCGCGAGCGGCGTACGGCGTCGCTGACCGCGGTGACCGCCTCGCGCTGCCCGATGAGGCGCTCGCCGATGACCGACTCCATCTCGAGCAGCTTGGCGGTCTCGCCCTGGAGCATCTTGCCGGTGGGGATGCCGGTCCACGCCTCGACGACGTCGGCGATCTGCTCGGCACCGACCTCCTCGCCGACGAGCGGCTCGAGGTCGCCAAGACCATCCGACTCGGCCTTCTCGACCTCGGCGATCTGCTTCTCGAGCGCCGGGACCTGGCCGTACTGGATCTCCGAGGCACCGGCGAGGTCGCCCTCGCGCAGCTTCTTCTCGGCCTCGATCTTGAGCTGGTCGAGCTGGCGGCGCAGCTCACCCTCGCCCTGGAGCTGGTCCTTCTCGCGCTCCCAGCGGGTCTCGAGCCCGCGCAGCTCCTCCTCGCGGTCGGCGAGGTCCTTGCGCAGCACGGCGAGCCGGTCGGCCGAGGCGGCGTCGCTCTCCTTGGCGAGCGCGAACTCCTCCATCTTGAGCCGCTCGACCCGGCGGCGGAGCACGTCGATCTCCTCGGGGGAGGACTCGTGCTCCATCCGCAGGCGCGACGACGCCTCGTCGATGAGGTCGATCGCCTTGTCGGGCAGCTGGCGACCGGGGATGTAGCGGTCGGACAGCGTGGCGGCCGCGACCAGCGCGGCGTCGGTGATGCGCACGCCGTGGTGGGCCTCGTACTTCTCCTGGATGCCGCGCAGGATCTGGATCGTGTCCTCGACGCTGGGCTCGCCGACGAAGACCTGCTGGAAGCGTCGCTCCAGAGCCGGGTCCTTCTCGATGCGCTCGCGGTACTCGTCGAGGGTGGTCGCACCGATCATGTGCAGCTCGCCGCGGGCGAGCATCGGCTTCAGCATGTTGCCGGCGTCCATCGCGGAGTCGCCGCCGGCGCCCGCGCCGACCACGGTGTGCAGCTCGTCGATGAAGGTGATGACCTGCCCGCCGGCGTCCTTGATCTCCTCGAGGACCGCCTTGAGCCGCTCCTCGAACTCGCCGCGGTACTTCGCGCCGGCCACCATCGCGGCCAGGTCGAGGCTGAGCACCCGACGGCCCTTGAGCGAGTCGGGCACGTCACCGGCGACGACGCGCTGGGCGAGGCCCTCGACGACGGCGGTCTTGCCGACGCCGGGCTCGCCGATGAGGACCGGGTTGTTCTTGGTGCGCCGCGACAGCACCTGGATGACGCGGCGGATCTCGGCGTCACGGCCGATGACCGGGTCGAGACGGCCGTCCTCGGCCGACCTGGTCAGGTCGACGGAGTACTTCTCCAGCGACTCGTACGACGCCTCGGCGCTCTCGCTGGTCACGCGCCGGTTGCCGCGGACCGCGGTGATCGCCTCCCGCAGCCCGGCCTCGGTGAGGCTCGCGTCGGTCAGCACCTTCTGCGCGCTCGACTCGACGGTCGCCGTGGCGACCAGGAGGTGGTCGGTGGCGACGTAGTCGTCCTTCATGGACGCGGCGAGGTCGAGCGCCTGCGCCAGCACGCGGGTCAGCGAGGCCGACGCACTGGGCTGCTGCACGGTCGAGCCGGTGGCACGGGGCAGCTGCTGCTGCACGCCCTCGGCCTGCGCGAGCAGGACGACGGGATCGACGCCCGCCTTCTGCACGAGGCTGCGGGTGGCGCCGTCCTCCTGCTTGAGCAGGGCGACGAGCAGGTGGATCGGCTCGGTGGTGGTGTTGCCGCCCGTGGTGGCGGCGAGCTGCGCAACCTCGACGACCTCGCGGCTGCGGGTGGTGAACTTCTCGGCACCGAACTGGCTCAACTCATCTCCTCATGATGTCCGTGGGTCGAGGAGGGCGCCCCTGCGCCCTCACGAGACCACTGTGGCCTCGCTCCATCCAACGCGCCAGAAGTTGAGTCGATTCCCCTCAACTTCGAGATGGTGCCTGCAGCGGGCACCGAGGTCCATGCAGCCGAACGGGCACCCCACCCCCAAATCTTTACCGACGAGCTGTTTCATTTCGCGAACAACCGGGCACTCTTGGTGTTATGGGCAAGCTGATCTTCGACAACCGCTTCGTCGGAGTCGCGTTCGTGTTGCTGCTGTTCGTCAACGCCTACGCGATCACGAGCGGTTGGTACGCCTGAGGCCATGCCGGCCCCACGACCGTACGCATGACACGATCCCCGGGTGGCGACACCCGGGTTGAGCTCTGACTGCGCGCGCTGCTTCGGCCTCTGCTGCGTGCTGCTGCCCTTCTCCGCCTCGGCGGGCTTCGGCGTCGACAAGCCCGGCGGGCGCCCATGCCTGAACCTCCTCAGCGACGACAGCTGCCGCATCCACGCGACCCTGCGCGAGGACGGGTGGCCCGGGTGCACGGTCTTCGAGTGCTTCGGCGCCGGCCAGCAGGTCTCCCAGGTCACCTACGGCGGTACGTCGTGGCGCGAGCAGGACAACCTCGCCGAGATGGCCGCCGTGCTGTCGGTGATGCGCCGGCTCCACGAGATGCTCGTCCACCTCGTCGAGGTCGCCCGGCGCTCACCCGACCCCGATGCCGACGTCGTACGCGCCGAGGTCGAGCAGCTCACCGGCGCCGACCCCGAGACCCTCCTCCTCGCCGACGTCGACGACCTGCACGAGCGGGTGGGCCGCCTGCTGTCGGAGGCCAGCGCTCGCGTGCGACGACCGTGGCCCACCGCGCAGGACCGCACGCGCGCCGACCTCGCCGGCCGCCGGCTGACCGGCGACCATCGCGGCTGGTCGTTCCGCGGCGCGCTGCTGATCGCCGCCGACCTCCGCGGTGCCGACCTGCGCGAGGTGGACCTCCTCGGCGCCGACCTGCGCGACACCGACCTGCGCGGCTGCGACCTCTCCACCGCCCTGTTCCTCACCCAGCCCCAGGTCAACGGCGCCATCGGCGACCCGGCGACCACCCTTCCGGAGGGTTTGTCGCGGCCCGCACGCTGGGAGTCCTGACCGGGCGGAATACCTCGCGGGAGGGTCGTGCTGTGCCTCGTATGACCGTTCCCAGCATCCAGCTCCATGACGGCACGTCCATCCCGCAGCTCGGCTTCGGCGTGTTCCAGATCGACCCCGCCGACACCGCGGAGGCGGTGACGCAGGCCCTCGAGGTCGGCTACCGCCACATCGACACCGCGGAGATGTACGGCAACGAGAAGGAGGTGGGCGAGGCGCTGCGGTCGTCACCGATCGCGCGGGACGAGGTCTACGTGACCTCCAAGCTCAACAACGGCTTCCACCGCCCCGACGACGCGGAGCGCGCGTTCGAGAAGACGTTGAGCGACCTCGGCCTCGACCGCATCGACCTGTTCCTCATCCACTGGCCGCTGCCGACCCGCTACGACGGCGACTTCGTCTCGACCTGGCGCACCATGGCGTCGTTCGTCGAGGACGGCCGCGCGGCGTCGGTGGGGGTCTCCAACTTCCAGCCGGCCCACCTGCAGCGGCTCGTCGACAAGACCGGCGTCGTCCCGGTGATCAACCAGGTCGAGGTCCACCCCTACTTCACGAACGACGACGTCCGCGCGGCCAATGCGAAGCACGGCATCGCGACCGAGGCGTGGTCGCCGATCGCGCAGGGCCAGGTGCTCGACGACTCGGTCATCACCGAGATCGCCGAGGCGAAGGGCAGGTCGACCGCGCAGGTCACCCTCCGCTGGCACGTCGAGCGCGGCGACATCGTCTTCCCCAAGTCGGTGAACCCCGGGCGGATGAAGGAGAACTTCGAGATCTTCGACTTCTCCCTCACCGACGACGAGGTCGCGCGCATCACGGGCCTGGACCGCGGCGAGGACGGCCGCACCGGCCCCAACCCCGACACCTTCGACTACATCCCCGGCTGACCCACCAGCCGCCACGTCGAGAGGCCCGACCCCGTCCAGGGGTCGGGCCTCCGTCATGCGCACCTGATCCTCATACGCACGCGTGACCCCGCCCGACTGGCCCAGACTCACCCGCATGGAACCCAGCACCTGGCAGCGCCCCGGCCTCCGCGCCGCGCTCCTGTACGCCGTCGCCGCCGGCCTCCTCGGCAGCATCGTCTCCGCGGTCAGCCGCCTCGAGCTCACCCGTCGCGCCGTCCCCGACGCCGAGCTCCCCGACGGACCGGTGATCGTGGTCGCGAACCACACGAGCTTCGCCGACGGCATCCTGCTGGCGCTCGTCGGCCGCCGCCTCGGCCGTTCGCTGCGGCTAATGGCCACCGGCGGCGTCTTCCGGTCGGGTCTGGTCGGCCCGGTCGTGCGTCGGCTCGGGTTCATCCCCGTCCTCCGCGGCACCGACTCGGCCGCCGGCGCGCTCGACTCCGCAGCAACCGCCCTCGAGGCCGGCGAGGCCGTCGGCCTCTTCCCCGAGGGCCGCATCACCCGCGACCAGCAGCACTGGCCCGAGCGGTCCAAGACCGGCGCCGTCCGGCTCGCGCTCCGCACCGGCGCGCCGGTCGTCCCCGTCGCGCTGGTCGGAGCGCACCAGGTCGTGGGCACGAGCGGCATCGTCGCCCGGCTGCTGCGCAACACCGTCCTGCGCCCACGGGTGCGGGTCGCGGTCGGGGACCCGATCGACGTACGACGCCTCGCGGGAGTCAGTGGTGACCAGCCGGTCGACGACGCGACCGTGCGCCGGGTGGCCGACGAGGTGATGACCGTGCTGGTGTCGCAGGTCGCCGAGCTGCGCGGGGAGCCCGCGCCCCACCCGACCGGCGTGCCGGCGGAGGCGCTCAGCGCCTGACCCTCGCCCGGCAGGCGTCAGGAGTAGCGGTGGCTCTTCGCTGCGTGGCCGCGCTCGCGGGTGCAGGTGCGGCCGCTCATGTTGCGGTGGCCGCACAGCTCCTCGGTCGCCGAGGGCTCGGACTCGACCGCCGGCTGCGCTGCCGACGTGGCTGCCTTCTTCGCAGCCGGAGCCGGCGGGGCGACGGGCGCCGCAGCCTTCGGGCGCGCGGGCGAGGAGGTCGCGCGCTTCTGCGCCTCGGCATACTTCGCCTCGCGCATGGCACGCAGGTTGTCCATCTTGCTCATCGTCCACTCACGGGATGAACCTACGCGCTCGCACCGACAGCGTCGGTCATCGGCTCCAGTCGATCGCGTCGTGGACGTCCTGCAGCCGGCGTCCGCGCACCGGGTCGTGCTGGGCGACCCACGCGATCCGGCCGCGCAGGTGCTCCTCGAAGGCGGGTACGTCGTCGTGGTTCTGCGTGCTCGGTCCGTGGCGGTGGCAGTTGTGCAGGATCGCCCGCAGCAGGTCGACCTGGTGGCGGGCCACCTTCGGCCGTTCGTTGACCACCAGCCCGCCGAGGGTCTGCCGACCGGCCCGCGGCATGACCCCGGTCTTGCGGGCGTTGAGCCGGAAGCCCTCGTCCGCGACGATCGCCTCGACCGCGTCGATGAGGCGCGACGTGCCCGTGCCCCACCCGCGCTCGCCCGAGAACGCCAGGTCGTCGGCGTACCTCGTGTAGCGCCCGCCCCACGACCGGGCCAGCGCGGTGAGGCGCACGTCGAGCCGGAAGGCTGCCAGGTTGGCCATCGCCGGCGACGTCGGCGCACCCTGCGGCAGGTGTGGCGCGGCGAGCCGGCGACCGAGCCGCCAGTGGGCGTCGAGCATGCCGTCGTCCGCGGGCGTCGGCACCGCGCGCCAGGTCGAGAGCGGCAGGACGCTCGTCACGAGGCCGGCCAGGCAGTGCGCGACCGGCTCCGGGTAGCCGGCGGTGCGCCAGATGCCGTAGACGCGGGAGACGGTCACGCTCGCGAAGAACGCCTCGAGGTCGAGCCGCAGCACGACGCTCCGGTCGGCGTGGGGCGCTGCGTAGGAACGCACCGAGCCTCCGGGCCGGAAGCCCCTGGCCGCGTCGTGCGGCGGGATGAGGGCGGCGACCTCGTGGAGCAGGCGGCGCTGCACGGCCTTGAGCCGCGGCTTGGGTGCTTCGAGGACGCGGATGGCGCCGCTGGGCGCCACGCGGTGGGAGACGCGGTAGTGCTGGAGGGGGACGTCGGAGGCGCTGCGCGCCAGGTGTCTCGGGTCGGCGAACCAGTCGAGGTCGGAAGCGCTGAGACGCAGGAACGACGCCACGTCCGCGAGGTCGTCGAGCACCGGCAGCCGCCACCGGTTGGCGATCATCTGCGTGGCGACGACCGGTTGCACCAGGGGGACCGCGCGCAGCGCCTTGGCCGCCGCCGGACGCGAGGCGAGGTTGGCGGCGAGCTCGCGGGGACGGTCGACCGGTGCGCGCGGGTAGAGCGCGAGCGTCTGGCGCACGAGCGGCGGCAGCCACCGCGCTCGGCGACCCAGCACCGTCGCGCCGCTCGCGACCATGCCCGGCTGGGTCCACTCGCCGGCGAGGAAGGCGGCCGCCAGGGCGCGCGCCAGGTCAGCCCTCATCCGGCCGCCGACCCGTTGGCCGGAAGGGTGACGTGGAGGGTGTGCGGCAGCGCAGCCCGACCTGTCCCGTCGTGCGCGCGATGACCTGCAGCGGAGCGCAGCGAGTCGCGCGCGGTGCCGTGCCCGAACGATCCGGTGGTCCCCGGGGTAGCCCCGGAGAAGCCGACCGGTGACGCGCACCGGTCCGCCGTCTCGAGATTGCGCTGCCGCACCCCGCGCACAGTAGCCGCAGGCCACGACAACCGGGGCCGGCTACGCCTCGAGCCAGGCGGCGAGGTTGGCCAACGACGCGTCGAGACCCTGCTGGTGCGCCTCCACGTCGATGGCGGGAGGTACGTCGGTCGCGTCGATGGCGACGCGGGTGCCCGTGTCGCGGGCGGTGAAGGTCCACGTCATCGTCATCCGGCCGGCGGCGTCCGGGTCGTCGGAGTCGAACTCGACGCCCCAGACCACGCGCTCGGGCTCGACGAGCTCGTCGATCGCGACGCGGGAGACGTCGCTGTGCTCGGTCGTCTTGCCGCCACCCTCGGGTGCCTCGTCGTAGCGGAGCGTCATCGTGAAGCCACCGCCGACCCGCAGGTCGGCGTCGGCGATCTCGCCGGTCATCCCGTCCGGAGGGAGCCAGGCCGCCAGCGCGTCGGCGTCGACGAAGGCGGCGTACACCTCCTCCGGAGGCGCACTGACGTCGGTGACGGCCCGGTCGATGCGCGGCACGTCAGGACCCGCGACGCCACACGACGAGGGACTGCCCGACGGCCTGGTGCAGCACCGGAAGCTTGTTGGTGGGCTGCACCGCCGCCCGCGCGGCGAGCCCGCTCCGCAGCGCCTGGAGCTCGGCGACGAGCTCCTCGTTGCGGGCGCGGAGCGCGTCGACCTGCAGCTCGAGGTCCATGATGCGGCGGACCCCCTCGATGCCGATGCCGGCACGGGTGAGGTCGGCGATCTCGCGCAGACGCTCGATGTCGCGGTGGGAGTAGCGGCGACCGCCGCCGCCGGTGCGGCCCGGCTGGATCAGCCCCATCCGCTCGTAGGCGCGCAGGGTCTGCGGGTGCAGGCCCGTCAGCTCCGCGGCGACGGAGATGACGTAGACCGCGGCATCGGGCGACGGGGGCTGGAAGACGGTGTTCACGGGGTGCTCATGCCTCGAACAGGCCCGCGCGGAGCGGCTTGCCGGCGGTCGCCGCGCGGTAGGCCTCGAGGGCCTCGCGTGCGGTCGGGTCGAGGTGGGCCGGGACCTGCACCTCGACCGTGGCGAGCAGGTCGCCCTTGCTGCCGTCGCGCTTGGTGGCGCCCTTGCCGCGGACCCGGAAGGTGCGGCCGTTGGGCGTGCCCGGGGGCAGCTTGAGGGTCACCGGCGCACCGCCGAGCGTCGGGATCTTCACCTCGCCACCGAGGGCCGCCTCGTCGAAGGAGACGGGGACGTCGATGGTGAGGTTGTCGTCCTTGCGGCCGAAGACGCGGTGGGGCGTGACCTTGACCTTGACGAACAGGTCGCCCGGCGGGCCGCCGTTGTCGCCGGGCGCGCCCTTGCCCTTGAGCCGGATCCTCGCGCCGTCCTTGACGCCGGCCGGGATGCGGGCCTGGATGGTGCGCGCCGAGGTGCCGCGACCGCTGCCGTGGCAGGTGGGGCAGGCCTCGTCGTACACCAGCTGGCGCCCGCCACAGGCGGGGCAGGTCTCGTTGATGGAGAACGCCCCGCCCGTGCCGGACACGACGAATCCTGCGCCCTCGCACTCCGGGCAGATGTGCGGCCGGGTGCCGGGCTTGCCGCCGGTTCCCTGGCAGGTGGGACAGGCGGTGTCGGAGGTCAGGCGCAGCGACACCGTGACGCCGTCGAGCGCGTCGGTGAAGCCGATGGTGGCCGTGCTCTCGACGTCGGCGCCCCGGCGCGGCCGGGCCTGCTGCTGCGTACGCCCGCGCTGGGCGCCACCGAACAGGTCGCCGAACATGTCGCCGAGCCCGCCGCCCGCACCTGCGCGGTCGCGGAGCAGGTCGTCGAGGTTGAACCCGCCGCCGCCGCCGAAGCCGCCGCCGCCCCCGCCCATGCCGGGTCCGAAGCCGCCGTGCGCCTGCAGCGAGCGGAACTCGTCGTACTTGGCGCGCTTGGCCTCGTCGCCGACGACGTCGTAGGCCTCGGCGACGGCCTTGAACGTCTCGTGCTTGGCGTCGTCGCCGGGGTTGGAGTCGGGGTGGTTGGCCCGGGCCAGCTTGCGGTAGGCCTTCTTGATGTCGGCCGCGCTGGCGTCCTTGGCGACGCCGAGGACCTGGTAGAAGTCCTTGGTCGCCCAGTCGTTGCGGAAACCTTCGTTGTCAGCCATGGATCAACCTCCCTCCGTCGTCGACAGGGTCATCGGGTGCGTGGTGCCGCCTCAGGCGTCGGCCGGGTCGACCACGAGCACCTGGGCGGCGCGGACGACACGGTCGCCCATCCGGTAGCCGCCCTTGGCGACGTGCTTGACCGTCGTGACCTGCACCTCGGCGTCGGCGCCGAGGTGGCTCAGCGCCTCGTGGAAGGTCGGGTCGAACGCGTCGCCCGGCTCGCCGAAGCGGACCAGGCCGGCGCTCGCCACGACCCGCTCGAGCTGGTCGGCGACAGCCTTGAAGCCGCCCTCGAGCTCGCCGTGCTCCTTGGCCCGGTCGATGGTGTCGAGGACCTCGATCACCGGCGTCAGCGCCTTGTAGGCGGCCGACTCGGCCACCATCTGCCGGTCGCGGTCGACCCGCTTGCGGTAGTTGGCGTACTCGGCCTGGAGCCGCTGCAGGTCGTTGGTCAGGTCGGCGAGCGATCCCTTCATGGCGGCGAGCTGGTCCTCCTCGGTGTCGAGGTAGGAGTCGTCACCGGCGTCCAGGTCGGGGCGCTCCTCGGCGGTGCCGGGGTCGTCACCGGCGACGGCGTCGCCGGCCACCTGCTCCTCGACCTCGGTCTGGGCGGGCGCCTCACCGGCGGCGTCCCCGAAGCCGCCCCCCGGAGAGGGAGCCGCGGTGGGCTCCCCCTCCGGGAGGTCGGTCGCCTCGGGGCCCGGGGTGGGCTCGACGGGGCGATCGGTCACTTGGACTCACCCTCGGCGGACGCGCTGCCGTCGGTCGAGCCGTCGGTCGAGCCGTCGGTCGAGCCGTCCGTCGGCTCGTCGACGATCTCGGCGTCGACGACGTCGTCGTCCGACTCGCCGGTCGCCCCGGTGGCGCCACCCGCGGCGGCCTGGTCGGCCTCCGCAGCGGCGTACATCGCGGCACCCATCTTCTGGCTGGACTCGCCCAGCTTGGTGATGCCGGCGGTGATGTCCTCGGAGGACGCGTCCTCCTTGGCCAAGGTCTCCTTGAGGGCGTCGACGTCCGTGCGGACCTCGGTCTTCACGTCCTCGGGGAGCTTGTCGTCGTTGTCGGCGAGGAACTTCTCGGTCGTGTAGACGAGCTGGTCGCCCTGGTTGCGGGCCTCGACCGACTCGCGACGCTTGGCGTCCTCCTCGGCGTACTGCTCGGCCTCCTTGACCATGCGGTCGATCTCGTCCTTGCCGAGCGCCGAGCCACCGGAGATGGTCATCGACTGCTCGCGGCCGGACGCCTGGTCCTTGGCCGAGACGTGCACGATGCCGTTGGCGTCGATGTCGAAGGTGACCTCGATCTTCGGCACGCCGCGCGGGGCCGGCGGGAGGCCGGTGAGCTCGAAGTTGCCGAGAGGCTGGTTCTGCGACCACATCTGGCGCTCACCCTGGGCGACCTTGATCTCCACCGACGGCTGGTTGTCGTCAGCGGTGGTGAAGATCTCCGACCGCTTGGTGGGGATGGTGGTGTTGCGCTCGATGAGCGTGGTCATCACGCCACCCTTGGTCTCGATGCCGAGGGAGAGCGGGGTGACGTCGAGGAGCAGCACGTCCTTGACCTCGCCCTTGAGGACACCGGCCTGGAGCGCGGCGCCCACGGCGACGACCTCGTCGGGGTTGACGCCCTTGTTGGGCTGCTTGCCGCCGAGGAGCTCGGTGACGACCTCGGTGACGGCCGGCATGCGGGTCGAGCCACCGACGAGGACCACGTGGTCGATCTTGTCGATCGCGACGCCGCCGTCCTTGAGGACGTTCTGGAACGGCGCCTTGGTGCGCTCGAGCAGGTCGGCGGTCAGCTTCTGGAACTCGCTGCGCGTCAGCTTCTCCTCGAAGTGCAGCGGGCCGGACTCGCCGTGCGTGATGTAGGGCAGGTGGACCGTGGTCTCACTGGAGGACGAGAGCTCGATCTTCGCCTTCTCCGCGGCCTCCTGCAGGCGCTGCTTGGCGATCTTGTCGGCCGCCAGGTCGACGCCGTTGGAGTCCTTGAACTTCTTGACCATCCACTCGACGACGCGGTTGTCCCAGTCGTCGCCACCGAGGTGGTTGTCGCCGGAGGTCGCCTTCACCTCGACGACGCCCTCACCGATCTCGAGCAGGGACACGTCGAACGTGCCGCCACCGAGGTCGAAGACGAGGATGGTCTGGTCGTCACCCTTGTCGAGGCCGTAGGCCAGCGCGGCCGCGGTGGGCTCGTTGACGATGCGGCTGACGTTGAGGCCCGCGATCTCGCCGGCCTCCTTGGTCGCCTGGCGCTGGGCGTCGGAGAAGTAGGCGGGGACGGTGATGACCGCGTCGGTCACCGTCTCGCCGAGGTAGGCCTCGGCGTCGCGCTTGAGCTTCTGCAGCACGAACGCGCTGATCTGCTGGGGGGTGAAGGTCTTGTCGTCGATGTCGACCTTCCAGTCCTCGCCCATGTGGCGCTTGACGGACCGGATGGTGCGGTCGACGTTGGTGACCGCCTGTCGCTTGGCGACCTCTCCGACGAGGACCTCGCCGGACTTGGTGAAGGCGACGACGGACGGGGTCGTCCGCGCGCCCTCGGCGTTCGCGATGACGGTGGGCTCGCCACCCTCAAGGACGGCGACGACGGAGTTGGTCGTGCCGAGGTCGATGCCGACCGCTCGAGCCATGGTGTGTTCCTCCTGCTTGGTCTTGCGTGGATGACGTCAGTCTCGGTGCCATCCTGCCGCGCGTCGGCGGAGGAGGCAAAACAGTTGAGTCGGTCTGACTCAAGTCTGTTCATGGGGTACAACGCAGGTCGGGGCCGGATGTTCCCCGATCCGGACAGAAACCTGGTGTGACCTGGCTCCCCCTCGTCTTGGCTAGCCTTGGCGCATGATCCGCCACACCGTCGCGTTCCGGCTCCACCACGCCCCCGGCTCCACCGAGGAGGCCGACTTCCTCGCCGCCGCCCGGGCGCTGGCCGACATCCCGGGCGTCACGGCGTTCGAGCAGCTGCGCCAGACCAGCCCGAAGAACGACTTCGCCTTCGGCTTCTCGATGGAGTTCGCCGACCAGGCGGCGTACGACGGCTACAACGAGCACCCGGTGCACACCGCCTTCGTCGCGGGCCGCTGGGTGCCGGAGGTCGCGGACTTCCTCGAGATCGACTACGCGCCGCTCTGACGCGCGTACGCCGTCGACCCGGCGCGAGGATGCGCCGACTCGAGGTCAGCGGGTCCAGACGTACGGCGTCGTGGTGGTCACGGCCTGCAGGCCGGAGCGCTCGAGGATCGGGCGGGACATGTCGGTGCAGTCGGAGTTGATGAACCGGATGCCGCGGGCCGTCGCCGACCGGGCGCGCGCGGCCACGAGCGCGCGGTAGATCCCGCGGCCGCGGTAGTCGGGCAGCGTCGAGCCGCCCCAGATGCCCGCGAACTCGGTGCCCGGGACCGGGGTGAGCCGGCCGCCGCAGACGACGCGGCCGCCGACCTCGGCGACCCAGAACTCCGAGTCGCCGGACTCGAGCTCGGCCAGCGATGACTCCACCGACGGCCCGCGACCCGTGCCGAAGACCGACTCCTGCGCGTCGAGCATCCGGGTGAGGTCGTCGACGACCGACGGGCCCGGCTCGAGACGTCGTACGACGACGGGCCCCTCGGGCTCCTCGGCGAGGGGCACGTCGACGTCGAGCAGCGACGCCTCGCCGATCATCACCGTCTCCCGCGGCTCGGCGACGAGCCCGTGGGCGACGAGCCGCTCGCCCAGGTCGGCGGGCCGGTCGTGCCCGCGCGACTTCCACTCGAACGCCGCGACGTCGGTGTCGTCGCGGTAGTGGGCCACCGTCCGCTCGATGAGCGCGTCGAGCGCCTCCCCCTCGAGGCCGCCGAGGTCGCGGTAGGACACGAACCCGCCGTGGTCGAAGACGCCCCACAGGAGCGGCCCCTCGCGCACGACCTCCCGGGCCCGGGCCATCTCGGCGTCGGTGCGGAGCTGCTCGTCGTAGGCCGCCAGGAGGGCGTCGGTCGTCATGGGCGGCAGCCTAGGTCCCGAAGTCAGGGGAATCTCAGGGGTTTTCGCCTGCGCGGAACGGCCTCCAGGCCGCACACTTCTCTCGTGCTCCATCGGGGGAACCTGCGCCGGGTCGTCGGCGCCTCGACCATCGCGCTGCTGATCGCTGCCCTGATGGCGTTCTACGTCGCAGACATCGCCGACGCCGGACCCACCCGGTGCCAGCAGCACCGCCTCGACGCCCGCGAGCGCGCGGCGGTCGTGACGGGTCGCGGCGAGCGGGTCCTGGTGATCGGTGACTCGTGGTCGGTCGGCCTCGGGCAGGACGACCTGACCCGGTCGTGGGCCGGCCGGCTCCCGGGCGAGGTCCACGTCCGCGGCTTCTCCGGGTCGGGCTTCAGCGCCGGGGCCAGCGGCTGCGGTCGCGTCTCCTTCCACGACCGCGCGCCGACCGCGCTCGGCGTGCAGCCCCGCCTCGTGGTGGTCGAGGGCGGCCTGAACGACTACGACCAGCCCGACCGCGCCATCAACCGCGGCTTCCGCGAGCTGATGGCCGACCTGGTCGGCCACCGCGTGGTGATCGTCGGTCCCGCGACGGCCCCGCTCCGGGCCGGTGCCGTGCCCCGGGTCGACGACCGGCTCCAGGTGCTCGCCGACCTGTACGGCGTCCCCTACGTGCGCACCAGCGACCTCGACCTGGACTACCTCGACGACCGGCTCCACCTCACCGAGGACGGGCACCGGGAGTTCGGCGACGCCGTCGCGGACCGCCTCACGGCTGTGACACCCGCACGGCCCGCCCTGCTCGGCCGCTGACCCGACCGAGCTCCGCGCCGACCCGCTGATCGGCGACTCAGTCGCACCCCTTCCCGGCTATCGGACACTTTTGTCCGGTCATCGGCCGAACGGTGCATCTTCTCGCGTTGCACGAATACGCAGATCCGCGCTCATTGACGACCCGTCCGGCGATTGCGAGTTTGTGCAGTGGTCCGCAACACCCCAATCCACCCTCGCGTCGACCGACGCGAACTCATGATTGGAAACCCCAGTGAAATCACTCCGTCCGGCCGTCCTGGCCGGTGTCGCAGCGTCAGCCGTCGCTGCGTCGTTCCTGGTTCCGACCGTCACCTCGGCCGGCGCCGCACCCTCGGCGGGCGATCCCCGCCTCGAGGCCCAGCAGGCGGCCAGCGCCTGGGTCAAGGGCCATTCGACCGCGCTGGAGCGCGCCGCCGCCGACTCGTTCGTCCGCGCCGGCACGCTCGAGGGCGACAACGGCGTCTACTCGATGGCCTACGAGCGGACCCACGAGGGCCTGCGCGTGGTCGGTGGCGACTTCGTCGTCCTCGCCGACGCCGACGGCCGGGTCCTCGGGTCGTCGGTCGCCCAGGAGGCACCGGTCGACATCGCCTCCACCACCGCCCAGGTGCCCGCGGCCCGCGCGGCCGCCGTCGCCAGGGTCCAGGTCGACGAGGTCAGCGACGCCTCGGCCCCGGAGCTCGTGATCTGGCACCGCGACACCGGCACCCGGCTGGCGTACGAGGTCGAGGTCCGCGGTACCGACGCCGGCGAGGTGTCGTGGCAGAAGGTCTGGGTCGACGCCAAGGACGGGAGCGTCCTCGAGGCGCGCGAGCAGATCGCCCACGGCTCCGGCACGGCCGCCTACTCCGGCCCCAACCCGCTGCCCATCGCGACCAGCGGTTCGGGCAGCAGCTACACGATGACCGACCCGACGGCGACGACGCTGCGCTGCCAGGACGCCGCGACCAACACGACGTTCTCCGGCACCGACGACCTGTGGGGCAACGGCAACGCGACCAACCGCGAGACCGGCTGCGTCGACGCGCTCTACGCCGCGCAGCAGATGAAGGCGATGATGTCGTCGTGGCTCGGCCGCAGCGGCATGAACGGCTCGGGCGGCTGGGTCCCGATCCGCGTCGGCCTCAACGACATCAACGCCTACTACGACGGCACGCAGGTCCAGGTCGGCAAGAACCAGGCCGGCGCATGGATCTCCTCGATGGACGTGGTGGCCCACGAGTTCGGCCACGGCGTCGACGACAAGACCCCCGGCGGCATCTCCGGCGGCGGCACGCAGGAGTTCATCGGTGACGCCCTCGCGGCGGCCACGGAGTACTACGACGGCCAGGTGGCGCCGTACGACGCCCCCGACCACACCGTCGGCGAGGAGGTGAACCTCGTCGGCCAGGGCCCGATCCGCGACGGCTCCAACCCCGCCAACGTGGGTGACCCCTCGTGCTACTCGAGCTCGATCCCGACCGCCGAGGTCCACGCGGCCGCCGGCCCCGGCGACCACTGGTTCTACCTGCTCTCGCGCGGCGGCGTCTCGAAGTGCAACGGTCAGTCCGTGACCGGCCTCGGCGAGCAGGCGGCCATCAAGGTCCTCTACAACGCGATGCTGATGAAGACGAGCTCGTCGAACTACCTGAAGTACCGCACCTGGACGCTCACCGCGGCCAAGAACCTGGACAGCACCTGCGCCCAGTTCAACGCCGTCAAGGCCGCCTGGAACGCCGTCAACGTGCCGGCCCAGACCGCCGACCCGACCTGCGGCGGCACCACCACGCCCCCGACCGACCCGCCCACCGGCGGCAACATCCTGGGCAACCCGGGCTTCGAGTCCGGCGCGACGACCTGGACCGGCACCGCCGGCCCGATCACCAACAACACCGGTCGGGCGGCCCGCACGGGCTCGTGGAAGCTCTGGCTCGGCGGCAACGGCTCCTCGAGCACCGAGACGGTCAACCAGACGGTGACCGTCCCGTCCAACGCGACCGCGGCCACGCTGTCGTACTGGATCCGCACCGACACCGCCGAGAGCGGGTCGACGGCGTACGACACGATGCGCGTGCAGGTCGTGGACGGGAGCACCGCCACCACGCTGCGCAGCTTCAGCAACGTGGGCACCAACGCGACGTACACGCAGTACTCGCACAACCTCACCGCCTACAAGGGCAAGACGGTCACCATCCGCTTCACGATGACCGAGGACTCGTCGCTGCAGACCAGCTTCGTGATCGACGACACCGCGCTGAACGTCTCCTGACCTCAGCCACTCCGTGACGGGGCGGGGCAGCACTGCTGCCCCGCCCCGTTGCTCGGTCCTGCTCCGGACTGCTCCRGACTACTCCGCCAGCCAGGCAGCCCAGCTGTCGAAGGAGTAGGGCCGGCCCAGGAAGTCGGCGACCAGGTCGGCGGCGTCCTCGCGGCCGCCCATCGCGAGCACCTTGTCGCGGTAGGCGAGGGCGACGTCGGCCGCGAAGAGGTCGTCGGGGTCGAACGCCGAGAAGAGGTCCTTGGCGATGACGAGCGACCACATGTACGTGTAGTAGCCCGACGAGTAGCCGTCGAGGTGGCCGAAGGCGCAGTGCATGTGGGCGCCGTCGAGCGGCGGGAACACCGAGTAGCGGCGCTGCAGGTCGTCGCCGTAGGACGTGAGGTCGTCGTGCTGGCCGGCGTGGAACCAGTAGGACCGCGCGGCGTACGACATCTGCTGCACGGCGTAGAGGCCCTTGCCGAACTGCTCGGCCCGGCGCATCGCGGCGACCAGGTCGGCCGGGATGGTCTCGCCCGCCTCGTTGCGCGCGAAGGTCGCCAGCACGTCGGCGTCCCAGGCCCACTCCTCCAGCATCTGGCTGGGCGCCTCGACGAAGTCCCACTCGGTGGCGACACCGGAGAAGCGGGCCCAATGGCCCTGGCCGGCGAGGACGTGGTGGACGAGGTGGCCGAACTCGTGGAAGAGCGTCACGACCTCGTCGTGCTCCATCAGGCCACGGTTGAAGTTGCACACCAGCACGCCCTCGGGGAGCTGCTCGCCGGCGATGCCCTTGACCAGGTCGAACTGGGCCGCGTGCTTGAACTTGCCCTCGCGCGGGTGCAGGTCGAGGTGGATCCGCCCGATGCGGGTGCCGTCGAGGTCGACGTCGTAGCTGGCGACCTCGTCGTGCCAGGTGCCGGCGTCCTCGCGCGCGACGGGCGTCCATCCGAGGCCGAACAGCCGGCCGGTGACGTCGAGGAGGCCCTGGCGGACCTGCTCGAACGGGAAGTAGGTGCGCACGACCTGGCCGTCGACGTCGTACTGCTCCCTCCGGACGAGCTCGGAGTAGAAGCGCGAGTCATAGGTGGCCACGGCGTCCGCGGACGGGTCGTCGACGCGCTTGCGCTCGAGGAGGACGCCGACCTCGTCGCCGGCCCGCTCCTTGGCCGCCTCGCCGACCCGGCCGATGAAGTCGGCGACGGCCTGGCCGTTGCCGATCATCTTGACCTCGGTGTCGTAGTCGGGCCACGAGTCGTAGCCGAGCAGCTGCGCGGTCTCGCGACGCACCGCCAGCAGGTCCTGGAGCACCTGGTCGTTGGCGGGCCAGGCGACGTTGTTCTGCGCCAGGGCCAGCTCGTGGCGGGCCTCGGCGTCGGAGCCGAAGGTGATGAACGGGACCAGGTCGGGGTAGTCGGTGGTGATGGTGACGAGGCCGTCCTCGCCGGGCGCGTGGGCGGCGCGGTAGTCCTCGGGCAGGCCGACCAGCCGCTCGGGCGCGATCCGGATCGACCGGACGTCGTCGCGGATGTTGCGACCGAAGTCCTGCGACAGCTTGACGCTCTGCTCGCTGAGCGCGCGGAGCCGGTCGCGGGTGGCGTCGTCCCGGTCGACGCCGGCGCGGCGGAAGTCGCGCAGCGTGTGCTCGAGCACCCGGCGGCCGTCGGCGTCGAGGACCGAGAGGTCGGACGACGTCGCGAGCCGGTCGAAGACGGCGTACAGGTCGCGGTCCAGGCCGAGCTCGGTGACGTACTTCTGCACCTGCTGGCTGAGGTCGTCGGCGAGGTCGCGGACGGCCGCGTCGGGGTGGACCTCGGCCCACAGCGCGACGGCCTCGGCGTTGGCGATCGCCGTCTCGGCCTTGTTCCACGCGACCAGGACGACGGGGGCGTCCGAGGAGCCGGCCTTCACCAGCCCGACCTGCTGCTGCGCCTCCTCGAGCTGGTCGCGGCAGCGCTGCGCCACCCACGCGAGCCAGTCACCCTCCCCGGGGAGGTCGACGGGAACGGGCTGGGTCTCGGTCGGTTCGGCCACGTCTGGAGCCTACGGGCGCCCGGCGTGGCAGGCAGCACCACGAGGCCGACAGGTTCGTACGACGGTCCGGCCGGGCGGGTCGCCGGACGGCGCTGCGAGGATGTGCCGGTGACCTCGGGGACCACGCAGGACTTCCGCTTCCGCGACATCCTCCTCGTCGCGTACGGACCCTCGGTCGTCTCAGCCATCGGCCACGGCGCGATGCTGCCGGTGCTCGCCCTTCGGGCCCGCGACCTCGGGGCCGACGTCAGCGTCGCGGCCGCGATCGTCGCCCTCCTCGGGGTCGGGCAGCTCCTCGCGAGCCTGCCGGCAGGCGCGCTGGTCGCGCGGATCGGCGAGCGGCGGGCGCTGGTGGGCGCGGGCCTCGTCGACGCCTGCGCGATGGCCTTCGCGGCGCTGACCGACTCCGTCCTGGGGCTGGCGATCGGGGTGCTTCTCAGCGGCGTGTGCTGGACGTTGTTCCTCATCGCCCGGCAGGGCTTCATGATCGACGTCGTGCCGGAGAGCCACCGGGCGCGGGCGATGTCGCTGCTGGGCGGGTCCTACCGCGTCGGGGTGCTCATCGGTCCGCTCATCGGGGCCGGGCTGATCGCGGTCTCCGACCTGACGAGCGTCTTCTGGCTGGGTGCCGCGATGTCCGTGCTCGCCTCCCTGCTCGCGGCCTCGATGCCCGACCTCGGCGAGGAGAAGCGCGCCGCCGCCCGGGCGACCGGCCACCTGGGCGTGTGGACCGTGATCGCCGCGCACCGCCGGCTGCTGGCCACGCTGGGCACCGCGGTGGTGATCCTCGGGGCGAGCCGCTCGCTGCGGCTCAGCCTCCTGCCGCTGTGGGCCGACCACGTCGGGCTGTCGGCATCGACGACGTCCCTCATCTTCGCCGGCGCCGCCGCCCTCGACGTGGCGTTCATGTGGCCGGGCGGCTGGCTGATGGACACCCGCGGCCGGATGGTCGTCGCCGTGCCGGTGGTGCTGTCGATGGCCGTGGCGTGCCTCCTGCTGCCGCTCGCGACCGACGCGGTGTCGGTGGCCCTGGTGATGGCGCTCATCGCGTGCGGCAACGGCCTCGGGTCGGGCATCGTGATGACCCTGGGCGCGGATGCCGCACCCGCCGACGGCAGGTCGCAGTTCCTCGGCGCGTGGCGGCTGTGCGGCGACATCGGCAGCACGGGCGGGCCGCTGCTGGTCAGCGCCGTGGCCGCAGTCGCGCCGCTGGCGGTGGCGTGCATGACCGTCGGCCTGCTCGGACTGGTCGGAGCCGGCTGGGTCGGCTACTGGACCAGGCGCGTGGACCTGGCCCGGGCGGCGGCCCTCAGCCGACGGTGATCGTCACCTCGTTGGACACGACGTCCGAGTCGGTGTCGACCACGCGGAACTGGTTGGGACCGGTGCGGCTCGTCTGGACGTAGGTTGCGAAGGTGCCGCCGCTGACCGACATGGTCACCGGGAAGTCGGACCACGCGCCGTTCTCCATCCGCTGCACCTGCAGGATGGCGCCCTCGCCGGCCTGGTAGGTCCCGGTCAGGTCGATCTGCTGCATCGGGCTCACGGACTGCTGCGTCGCCGTCAGCGAGATGCCCTCCGCCGGCGCCTCCGATGAGGTCTCGGCGCCCGGGCTGGGCTCCGTCTCCTCGGGCGTGGTCTCGGTGCTGGTCTCCGTGGGCTTGGGCAGCCGGAACGTCGCCGAGGACGTCGGGTCGCTGGTGGCCTCGGTGCTGTCGCCGATGCCGGCGGCCTTGACCCCGACGAGGACGGCAAGCCCGCCGAGCAGGCCGATGGCCACGGCGACGCCGACCAGGGCCACGAGGCCGGTCAGCACGGGGCGGTTCTCGGTGTCCATGACGGTGGGCGGGTGCCTTTCATGCGGGAGCGGGGACGACGCCATTGTCCGGGACGAGCGGTTGCGGGTCCAAGTCGCCCGCCCGTCGGGCGAGCCTGCCACCGCGCGTCGGACAGGATGGGGCCATGCAGTCACCGTTGCGACACGGCAAGGCAGCCATCGGCACCACCATCGCCACTGGCGCGCTCGCCGCGCTCTCCCAGGCCCCGGACCGGGCCTCCCGTCTCCTCCGGCACCGCTACCCGACGGTGGCGGTGACCGGCATGACCGGCGTCGGCAAGACCCGTCTGGCCGACCGGCTCTCCCGGCGTGCGAGCGCGGAGTCGGCCGGTGGGGCGGACGTCGGCTCGGCCGTGATGGAGCGTCGTACCCGTCGCAACGCGCGGCTGCGCGGCTACCGCTTCCGGGTCGTGCCGGGCGAGAACGCCGCCACCCGGCTCGGCGCGCTCGACGAGGTCTTCCACGACGAACCCGTCGACGGCGTGCTGCACGTCGTGGCGTGGGGCCACGCGACCCCGCGCCGCACGGGCGGCACCACCGGCGCGGCCCTCGCCACCCGCGAGGAGCTGCTGGCCGCCGAGCTGGAGGACTGGGCGATCACGTCGCACCGGATCGCGAGCATGGCCGTCCGCCGCGACCGACCGACCTGGCTTGTCGTCGCGGTCACGAAGGCCGACCTCTTCGCCGACGACGTCGACGCCGCCGTGCACTACTACTCCCCCGGCAGCGGCACGCCCTTCGGCGACAAGCTCGACGAGCTGCGCGCGCTCGCCGGCGGCGCCAAGCTGTCGATCGACGTGCTGCCGGTGTGCGCCCGGGGTGGCGACAAGCGCTCCGCGATGCCGGAGAAGGCCTGCACCGACCTCCTCGGGCGCCTCGAGCTGCGGCTGGCGCAGCTCAGCGGCCACGTCTGACCCGTCGGGTCCGACCGTCGATCGGACCGAACGACCTCGACCGCCCGAGGTCCGCGCTCAGCGGTCGGGCGGGCGTACGGCTTCGGTCCGCTCGACGGCGTGGTCGGCCAGCGCATCCGCGAGGTGCGGTCCAGACCGGGTGACCGCCTAGTTCACAGTTCCACGACTTCTGGTTTCGACGCCGTTCATCGGGGCAGAAGAACGCCATGAGGCCGATCGCGATCAACCAGCGGGCGCTGCGCGGCGCCAAGGAGGAGCTCGACTCCGCCCGCGAGGACCTGCGGTCCGCGCTCGGTGACATCGACCACCCCGCCGACGACTTCCCCTGGCGCGACCTCCTGGTCGAGGGGGTCCGCAGCCTGGTCGACGACGCCGAGCAGGTGGCGAAGAAGTGCCGCACCCTCGCCGGCGCGGTCGACGACTCGATCATCGACTTCGACGAGCTCGACTCGATGGTCGGACAGGCCGCCACGTTCGCCGCCGAGCTCGACCAGGTGAAGCCATGACCCGGGTCGTCGTCGACCGGATCGAGACCCAGCAGGACAAGCTCCAGTTCGGCGACCCGATCGGCTGCCACTACCACTGGCTCGAGCCCGACGAGGTCGACTCCTACGGCGACTCCGTGCGCCGGCTCGCCGCCAAGGTCGAGCTCGCCGTCGACGCCTTCGAGCGCACCTCGACACTGTCGGAGGACGTCTTCACAGGCGAGGCCGCCGACACGCTCCGCGACCGCGCCGGCCGCCGCCACGAGGAGTCGGCGACCGTCCGCGACAACCTCCGTGGCCTCGGCCGCGCGATCAACGCCTACTCCGACGTGCTGCGCCGGCACCGCCAGGGCCTCGAGCAGCTGCGTGACTTCGCGGTCAGCAAGGGCCTCGAGGTGCGCGGCAACCGCATCTGGCCGCCGGTCGAGACGCTGCCCGGCGACGCCACCCAGAAGCAGGCCGACGCGTGGGAGAGCGACTGGAAGGCCTACCAGGCGTGCTTCGAGGCCAAGATCGAGCTGCGTGACGCCCGCCGGGTCGCCACCCGCGAGCTCGTGAAGGCGCTGGCCGAGCACGCCGGCGTCCACCCCGACAAGGACCGCGCCAAGGTCGTCCCCGCCGGTGCCCACCAGGTGAGCTTCGGCGAGCTCCGCCGCGAGGCGGCCGAGGAGGCCCTCGAGGCCGTGCAGGCCGGGGACGCCGCAGAGGCGGCCCGCACCACCGTGGACGCGCTCCGGCGCCGGGAGCAGACCGCGCTCGGCAGGCTCGAGGAGCTGGTGGTCGCCGAGGCCCCGCCCGAGGAGATCCAGGCCCAGGCCGCCGAGGTCCAGGCGCTGCACCGCGAGCTCATCGAGTCCAGGGTCGAGATGCGCGACGCCGAGGCCGTGGCCCAGCGCGAGCAGGCGCAGGCCAACCGCGCTGCCCGCGACCTCCAGGACGCGGAGGCCGGACGCCCCCGCCTCGTCGTCGAGCGGGCCGACTGGCAGCCTGCCGACCGGCCCACCGACCTCCGCGACCGGCTGGGCTGAGCCGGCGCTCTCCTAGTCGGACGACTCGGCTCCCGCAGCACGCCGCTCACGCTCGGCGAGGGCGTACGGGTCGGTACGCGAGTCGTAGGACCAGAAGTCGCGCAACGCCACCGCCGTGAGCAGCACCCCGCCGACGCACGCGGCGCCACCGCTGACCATCGCCCCACGCACCGACCACGCGTCCGCCACGAAGCCGGCGCGGGTCTCGCCGACCATCGGCCCGACCGAGTACGACAGCATCTCGATGCCGGCGAGGCGGCCGCGCATCGTGTCCGGGATGGTCTGGTTCCAGACCGTCGACCGGAAGACCGCCGACACCATGTCCGCCGCGCCCGAGAGCGCGAGGAAGAGGCACGCCAGCCAGAACGACGGCATCAGTCCGGCGAGCGCGATGCAGGCGCCGTAGAGGCTGGCGGCGATCACGATCGCGCGGCCGTGGTGGTGCACCCGGCCGACCCAACCGCTGAGTGCGGTCGCGACGAGGGCCCCCACGGTCTCGGCCGAGTAGAGCAGGCCGAGCAGCTCGGGGCGAGCGAACACCTCGTGCGCCAGGGCGGGGAACAGGACGACCGGGATCGCCAGCATCATCGCCGCGATGTCGACGAGGTAGGTGCCGAGCAGGTCGCGGCGACGCAGCGCGTAGGTCAGGCCCTCGTGGATGCCGCGCAGGCTGGGCGGGGTGGTCTCGCCGTCGTGCGGGTAGGGCCGCATGGCAGCGAACAGAAGCGTGGCGATCGAGTAGCCGACCATGCCGACGAGGAAGCACCAGCCGACGCCGACGTACGCCACCAGCAGGCCGCCGACGAGAGGGCCGAGGAGGACGCCGAACTGCATGGCGAAGCTGCTCAGCGCGTTGGCCGCGGCGATCTGGTCGTGCCGCACGGTACGCGGCTCCAGTGCCTCGCGCGACGGGCGCTGCAACGAGCTGACGGCGGCATAGAGGGCGGCGATGACGAAGATCAGCCACACCCTCGGGTGGGCGGAGAAGGCGTTCCCGGCGAAGGCGCCCATCAGCACGACCTGGGCGACCCCGGTGCCGACGAGGAGCCGGCGTCGGTCGACGTGGTCGGCCAGCGCGCCGCCGTAGAGGCCGAACACGACGAGCGGCCCGAGCTCGACGAGACCGACGAGACCGACGAGGAAGTTGGAGCCGGTGAGGTCGTAGATCGCGAACGGGACCGCGACGTAGGCGACCATGCTGCCGAGGTAGAACACGGTGCCGGCGGTGAAGAGCAGGCGGAAGTCGCGCGACTCGCGCAGCGGCGTCACGTCCATCCGCATCGCTCGGAGCCGGTCGGTCCAGGTCACGAGCGGTCAGTCTCCCTCTCGCGGGGTCCAGGTGCACGCGACTTTCTCAGGGCACGGTGCGGACCTCGACCACCTCGTGGCCCGGGATCGTGTTCGCCCGGCGGGCGGCACAGGTGAGCTGGTGTGCGTCGGCGCCGGCCACCCGGCGCACGACGACGTCGACCTCCCCGCGCCCGGTCACCGCGAACCTGGCGGTGGTGAGGTCGTGGTCGACCCGGACAGCGCCGGGGCGTACGTCGTCGAGCCCGACCAGTGTGTGCTCGCGGCGCAGCGCGATGTCGGCGACCTGGACGGCCATCGGCAGGTCCGAGCGTCCCCGCAGGTGCTCCAGGAGCACCTCGCCCCTGGCCGTGGCGGCCGCGACCTCGCGGGCCGACTGCGGGTCGAGCCCGCCGTAGTAGAGCCCGCGCGGCAGCACGACGAGGTTGCCGGCGAACCGGTCGCCGCCGACGTGGGACGTCTCCCAGACGGTGGCGGCGTGCGGGCCGGACGCCAGCTCGAGGGCGACCGG
Source organism: Nocardioides sp. P4_G10 (assembly GCF_056401175.1). Classification (NCBI taxonomy): domain Bacteria; kingdom Bacillati; phylum Actinomycetota; class Actinomycetes; order Propionibacteriales; family Nocardioidaceae; genus Nocardioides; species Nocardioides sp. P4_G10. The sequence goes on from NZ_JBFUJV010000017.1 coordinate 35,083, forward strand.
CCGGCCCAGCTCGGCGCAACAGGCGTCGTGGCGTCCGTGGGTGCAGACGGCGAGGACCGGGGCGTCCTCCGGCTCGAGGCCGAGCGACCGGCCGGCGCCGAGCGCGGCCAGGTCGAGGTCACGCACGTCGTCGATCCGGTCGAGGTCGGCGGCCTCCGACCACGAGGCCACGCCCGCGGCGCGTGCGGCGACCACCCGCGTCGGTCCGTCGCCGGCGCGCCTGCCGGGCCGCCGGACGAGCAGCACCCGCACCCGGTGCCGGCGCGACTGCTCCTGCAGGTGGTCGCCGAGGCCGTCGGGAAGCCGGGCGTCGCGCAGGGCGTCGGTGCCCCATGGCCCGGGGTGCTCGACGAGCAGGTAGCTGCGCACCGTCGAGGCCGTGCCGGCGAGCTCGTCGCCGCGGGCCCTGCTGGCGGTCGCGCACCGGAAGGCGGTCACCGGACGACCTCGAGCAGGCCCTCCCGCACCAGCCGCCGGCTCAGCACGAGCGCGCTCTCGTCGTCCAGCGGGAGGTCGTGGGGCGTCAGGTCGGCGTGGTCGGCGACGTGCTCGAGCGCGGGCCGGACCCGCGACGGCACCCGGAGGACGCGGTCGCCGATCATCACCCGGACCGCGTCGCCGTCGTCGACGAGGACGCACGGGTGCCCGCGCCGGCGGCGCAGACGTGTGTGGGCGTCGATCCCGGTCGCGAGCGCGTCACGGTCGAGCAGGGCGCCGGCCAGGCGGGGCGGGCGGCTGCTGACGAAGCCCTCGACGTGGTCCTCGGCGAGCGCGGCGGGGTCGAGGCGGCGTACGGCATCGGCGACGCCAGCGAGGTGGTCGGCGAGGCCCTCGGACAGGCGGGCGGGGTCGTCGAGGTAGCCGGCGGGCAGGTGGTCGTCGGGCACCTCCGCGAGCAGGCGTCCTACCTCCCGCGTCACGAGGCTGCGCCACGTCAGCTGGTTGATGCCGATCGTGAGGTGCAGCGAGACCGACTCCTGCGCCCGCGCGGCATGGGGCGTGCCGGTCGGGAGGTAGGCCACGACCCCCGGCTCGAGCAGCAGGTCGCCCGGGCCGCCCTCACCGTGCACCTCCCACATCTTGGTGCCGTGGGTCTGCATCACGAACACGTCGTGGGAGTCGGAGTGGACCGCGAAGCCCTGGGCCCCCGGCGGGGTGAGGTAGGCGTTGGCCTGGCAGGGGTGGCCGAGCTCGAGCTCCAGCTCCGCGACCAGGTCGCCGACGGGCGACCAGTAGCGCTGCAGGCCCTGCAGCACGATGGTGGCGCCCTCGTCGTGCAGGCGCATCAGCTTCACCGGATCGACCAGTCCGGTGAGCGGCTTGCCGGCGAGGCTGCCGCCTCGGGTGAACGACGACTCGGGCAGCACGGAGCCGTTGCGGGCGACCCGGACCGCGGGGGCGCGGATCGCGGTCTCGGTGAGCAGGTGGTCGACGTCGGCGAGCGAGAGCACCTCGGCGCCGTACGACGGATCAGTGCGGTGGACGTGGACCGAGGACGCCCAGACCTTGTCGAGGAAGGTCTGGGCATCACCGGTGAGCCGGTCGAGAGCGCTCAGAGCGCGGTCCCGTCAGTCCGGTCGGTTCCGTCGGCGTCCGTGCCGTCGGTCCCGTCGGCGTCCGTGCCGTCCGTCCCGTCGGCGTCGGTGGAGTCACCGTCGGTGGCATCGGTCGAGTCGCCGTCGGTGCCGTCGGCGTCGGTGCCGTCGGCGTCGGTGCCGTCGGCGTCCGTGCCGGGCCCGGCTGCGACGCCGGTCGGATCGACGCCCTCGGTGGTCATCTCGTCGTCGCCGAGGGGGTTGTCAGGAGTGGTCATGGATCCTCCTAGTCGCGCCGCGACGGACGGTCCGCCCCGGGTCTGGCATCGAGTCTGGTGTTCGCCACCTCCACCGTCCCACACCCCTGGGGACGTGGTCAGCCCCCGACGGTCTCCGTCTCACGGACCTCGAAACGGGTGGTGCCCTTCACCTTGTCGTCGCCGCACGACTGCCGCCTCGGCGGGCCCGGGACGGTCACGAGCTCGTCGGCAGGATCGCCGCCGGCGAGGACGTGCAGCTCGCGCGCCTGGTCGAGTGCCGGCCGGCCCGCCCGGCCACGCGTCCAGTGCAGCGGCACCTCGCCGCGCTCGACCGCGGCGCACGCGTCGACGGCGGTGTCGGTGTCGAGCCTGCCGAGCGTGATCCCGCTGGGAAGTGCGAGCAGCGTGCCGGAGAACCGGTGGCCGCCGAGGTGGGTGGTCTCCCACGTCCCCTCGGGCCACGTCTCCGCGAGCCGGCCGGCGATCGGTCGGCCGATCTCGGCGCAGCATCGGTCGCGCTTGCCGTTGGTGCAGACCAGCCACAGCGGGCCGTCGTACGCCGACATGCGGGCGAGGTCGAGCTGCAGGAGGTCCTCGGGCCGGTCGAGCACCTCGGCGCGGACGTCGTAGCCCGTCTCGGTGGCGCGGGCGTGGAAGACACGGGTGCCGGGACCGGCGCTGCCGTCGGGCCGGCGGAGCAGGAAGACCTTCATGTCCACCGAGCCGAGGTGCTCGCGGACCGCCTCGGGGAGGCGGTTGTCGCTGACGGCGTCGCGCCCCCACGGGCCGGGGCTCTCCACGAGGAGGACCTCGGCGTCCGTGGGCGCCGTGCCGACCATCGGCTCGTCGTCGACGAGGCTGGCGATCGAGCACCGGAAGTCAGGCATGCGGAGAAGTCTGACCGACGGGTCCCACCCGCCCGCGCTCAGTACTGCTGGTTCTGCCAGAGCAGGCCCGCTGCGGCGTACTCCGCGGGGTTGCAGTAGCCGCCGTAGGTCCGGTAGCGCTCGGGCGAGATGAGCTCCTTGGCGCAGTCAGCGGCGTGCTCGAGAGGCACCCAGTCGGGAGCCATCGGGACGGTCGGCCCGGCGGGGTCGTTGTCGGCCACGAACACCGCCGCGGACCGCGCCTCCATCACCGCGAGGCCGGGGCGTGTGCCGCCCCAGTTGTAGAACTGCTTCATGTGGGCGCACTCGTGGATCGCCGTGCCCAGCTTGGAGATCTCGGGCTCGTCGACGCGGGCGGCCATGTCGGCGGGGTCGATGGTGATGCCGTGCTGCCAGCTGAAGACGCCGCCGCGGTCACCGGTGATGTTGGTGGTGTCGAGGTGGATGTTGGCGTTGGGGCACAGCTGCGCGATCGGGGCGTAGAACCGGGCCTGGTCGCCGGTGTACATCGCCTGGTTGTCGAAGGTGACCGTGACCGGCTTGGACGCGACGCTGCGGCGGGCCTTGCGGGGACCCTTCGTGATCTTCTTGGTCTTGAGCCGGTAGTCGACGGTCTGGGACGCCACGCCGGCAGGTACGACGTGTGCCGGCGCACGGGCGACGACGTACTCCTTGCCGATCTTGCCGCTGGCGCCGCTGACCTTGCCCCACCGGCCGCCGTCGACGCGGGCCTGCACGAACACCTTCTTCGGCAGGATCGGCTTCACGCCGCGGTAGGTCTTCCAGGCCGCCTCGAGCTGGATGCCGGTGCCTGAGCCGCGCAGCGCGGTCGTGAACGTGAAGCCGTCGATGCGGTTGTACTTCGATCCCCAGAAGGCGAACAGCGGGCGACGGTAGGGCCGGTCCGACGTCGGCGAGGTGGCACGCGACGACGTCGCGACCGCGATCGGCGCCGGCGGCGCGACCTGCGGCACGTCGCGGGTCGTCAGGGCGACGTCGGGCGCACGATGCTGGGACGTGCGCTCGGACGTGCGCTCCGTGGTCGACCCGGCTCCGGCCGGTCCCGCCACGACGAGAGCCGGGAACAGGACCACCGCCGCTGCTGCGAGTGCGGTGGTCAGGCGACGTGCGTGCATGGGTGGCTCCTGGGCGGCCGGCGGTCGGACGGGTTCCACCTACCCGCGGGCAGGGCCGACAAACGCCCGGCGCGGCCGCGTCTCAGAGCAGGCCGCGGCGACGGGCCACCGCGGCGGCCTCGGTGCGCGATGAAGCCTCGAGCTTGGCCAGGATGTTGGACACGTGGACCGACACGGTCTTGGTGCTGATGAAGAGCTGCTTGCCGATCTCGCCGTTGGAGCGCCCCTCCGCGACGAGCGCGAGGATCTCCCCCTCCCGCGGTGTGAGCGTCGCCGTCTGGGTGCCGGTGGCGGGCGCGGGCGCGGACCCCTGGGCGGTGAGCTCGTCGAGCATCGGTCGGGCGCCGAGTGCGTGGGCCGCCTCCCGCGCCTGGTCGGCCACGGTCCGCGCGCCGGCGGCGTCGCCGACCGCGCGCAGCACCCCGGCCAGCCGCACCCGGGTCTGCGCGACCTCCGGGACGCTGGCGTAGGCGACGGCGGTCTCCTCGGCGGCGCGCCAGGCCGCGACGAGCTCGTCGGCCGAGGGCGGGTCGACCTGCGCCAGCCAGCGCCAGCGCAGGTGCTCGGCGGTGYGGCGGGCCACCCACATGCGGTACTCCGGGCCGTGGCTGCCGTCGTAGGGCGCGTAGAAGTCGATCACCCGGGCGCCGTCGGCCATCAGGCGCTCGACGTCGTGGGCCGCCGACTCGCGCTCCTCGGCCGACTGGCGCGGCGCCGCAGCGGCGAGCGCCGCCAGGGTGAGGGTCGCGAGACGCAGCCGCGCCTGGAACCACTCGTGCCACAACGGCACGACCACCGCCACCACGTCGTCGTAGACCGACACCGCGCCGGACCCGTCGCCGGCGGTCGTGGCCCGCATGATCTCCGCGCCGCCGGACGAGATGGCGGTCAGCCCGTCGGTGCCCCAGTAGTCGCGGAGCCGCTCGAGGGCGTGCTCCTTGCGACGGCCGCGGATGCCGATGGTGATCAGCATCTGGTGGGCGAAGAAGAGCCACTCGTAGACCATGGGCGGGTTCTGGCCGCTGACGTCGAGGAGGTCCCACGCCTCGTCGAGCAGTCCCTGGTGGGTCAGCACGACGGCGAGCAGCAGCCGGGACTCGGCGGGGTAGGGCGACCAGGTCAGGCCCCCGACCTCGCTCCGCTCGATCACCTCGCGGTAGACCTCGACGGCCCGGGGCAGGTCGCCCTCGTCGTGGTGGAGCCGGCCGAGCAGGTAGAGCGCGCGGAGCTCGGGCTCGATCAGCCCGGCCCGCCGCGCCCGCTCGGCCGCGGCCCGCCAGCCGGCGCTCGGGCTCGCACCGCCCTGGGGGTCGAGCCCGGCGACGGTCGCGTGGAGCTCGACGGCGAGGCTGGTGAGGTCGTTGCGCTCGGCCAGCTCGAGGGCCTGGACCGCGACGCTCCGCGCCTCGTCGGCGTGCCACCCGCCCAGGCTCTGGGCGTGGACGAGGAGCGCCCGGGCCAGCAGTTTGGGCGGGCCGCTCCGCAGCAGCTCGACGGCCTCGGCCGCGATGTCGCGGGGCGAGTCGGTGGTGTCGGTGAGCAGGAGCGCCGACGCGAGGGCCGTGAGCAGCTGTCCGCGGTCGACGGCGGCGCCCTCGGCCGGCAGGGCCGCGAGCCGCGCCCGCAGCACCTTCACGGCCTTGTGCACCCGCCCGGAGGCGACCAACGCCTCGGCGCACCGGCGGGCCAGCGCGAAGGCGTCGACGCCGGGCAGCGGCTCGCGGGCGGTGTCGACCAGCTCCAGCGCGTCGAGGAAGTGGGTCGCCGCCTCCGCGGGGCCGCCGACGGCCATCGCCTCCTCGCCCGCCTCGATGGAGGCGCGGACGGCGACCGGGCGGTCGTCGGCGCGCCGCGCGTGCTGCGCGAGCTCGGCCGCCGTGCCGACGGCCCGGCCCTCCCCCAGCGCGGCGACGAAGGCGGCGTGGAACCGCATCCGCTCGCCGGGCAGCAGGTCGTCGTAGACCGCCTCGCCGAGCAGCGCGTGCCGGAAGGCGTAGGTGCCGCCGCGCGAGGCCACCAGGACCTGGGCGTCGACGGCGGTGCGCAGCGCGGCCTCGAGCTCGGCGGAGTCGAGGTCGGAGACGGCGGCCAGCAGGCTGTGGCTGACCTGACGGCCCGCGACCGAGACCAGCCGCACGACGCGCCGGGTCGTCTCGTCGAGCCGGTCGAGGTGGACGAGCAGCACGTCGGCGAGCTCGCCGGGGACCTGACCGGACCACGCGGCGCCGACGAGCTCCTCGATGAAGAAGGGGTTGCCCTCGGCGCGGTCGACGATGGAGACGTATTCGGCCTCGGAGAGCGTGGACGGGTGGAGCGCGCGGACGAGGCGGCGTACGTCGTCGTCGTGGAGCGGCTCGACCGGGAGCCGTTCGACCCCGCGCAGGCGCATCCACTCCGCGACCTGGCGACGGAGCGGGTGGCGGCGGTGGAGGTCGTCGGCGCGGTAGGACACGACGAGCGCGACGCCCGGCACCGGACGGGAGAAGAGGAAGCTGAGCATGTCGCGGGTGGACTCGTCGGCCCAGTGGGCGTCCTCGACCACGACGAGGACCGGCCCGCGCTCGGCGACGGCGGCGAGGAGGTGGCCGAACGCGTCGTAGACGTTGCCGCGGTCGAGGGCCTGGTCGCCCGACGAGGTCTCGCTGCTGCGGATCCGGCGGCCGGGCTGGAGGCGGGCGAGGGTGGGGTGCACCTCGAGCACGCGGGCGGCGACGTCGGGGAGGTCGGCCATGAGGCGACCGAGGATCTCGGAGAAGGGGAGGTAGGGCAGCGAGCTGTCGGCGAGGTCGAGGCAGTGGCCGGCGACGACCTGCCAGTCGGCTTCGAGGGCCGCGTCGCGCAGGGCCATCAGGAGGCGGGTCTTGCCCACGCCGGCGTCACCGCCGACGAGCACGGCCCGGGCGGGGGCGGTGCGGGGATCACCGGCGCCGGGCCCCGAGGGGTCTCCGGACGTGCGAATGCCGAGCTGGGCGGTCAGCTGCTCCAGCTCGGCATCGCGTCCGATGAGATCGGTGGTCCGCAGGGCCGGCACGGACCACATTGTGTCGTGTCGGTCCGACACCTGCGGGTCGATCGCGGTGTGGGTCACTTCCGGGTGTCGTTGGCGCGGACACGGGTCCGGCGAAGGGGCCCGTAGTACTTCCGGATCTTGTCCTGTCGGTAGGTCATCTCGGCGCCCAGGAAGCTGTCGGTGGTGAACATGTCCTTCTCCTCTTCTCCTCGGCCCGGTTCCGGACCGTGAGTAGAGGTTGCGTCCATGAGGTAGGCCGGGACATCGGGCGCGTGCCCTATCTACGGGTCGCTGGCTACCTCAGACGCGGTCCCGACGGCGTACGACGGGGTCTGAGGTAGCTGCGTCACCGCCGGGCTGCGGTAGTCCAGTGGGAAGTGGCTGGGTCTACCGCAGATCGACAGCCACTTCTCACTGGACTACCTCGAGGGGCCGACGACGGGCCGGCCGGCCTGCCAGACCCCCGCGACGAGCGGGACGCCGGGACGGTAGGCGAGGTGCACGTACGACGGCGCGTCGAGGAGGACCAGGTCGGCCGCCTTGCCGGGCGCGAGGACCCCGACGTCGTCGCGGGCGAGGGCGGCCGCGCCCATGGCGGTCGCGCCGTGGAGGGCCTCGGCCGGGGTCATCCGCATCTCGCGGACGGCCAGCGCGATGCAGAGCGCCATGGAGGACGTGAAGCAGGAACCGGGGTTGCAGTCGCTGGCCAGCGCGACCCGCACGCCGGCGTCGAGCAGGCGGCGCGCGTCGGGGTACGGCTGGCGGGTGGAGAACTCCACGCCCGGCAGGAGCGTCGCGATGGTCCGTGAGTCCCTCAGCGACTCGACGTCCAGGTCGCTCAGGAAGGTGCAGTGGTCGACCGCGACGAGGCCGAGCTCGCAGGCCAGCTGCACGCCACCGCCGTACGTCAGCTGGTTGGCGTGGAGGCGTCCGCGCAGGCCGCTGTCGGACCCCGCGGCGAGGATGGCTCGCGCCTGGTCGACGTCGAAGGCGCCGTCCTCGCAGAAGACGTCGATCCACCGGGCGTGCGGTGCGGCCGCCGCGAGCATGGGGCCGGTGACGAGGTCGACGTAGTCCTCGGGGGTGGTGCCTCCCTGGAACTCCGCGGGGACGACGTGGGCGCCGAGGAAGGTCGTGTCCTCGGTGAACTGGCGGGCCACCGCGAGGCTGCGCGCCTCGTCGTGGACCGACAACCCGTATCCGCTCTTGATCTCGACGGAGGTGGTGCCCTGGGCCCGCATCTCGGCGACGAGCCGGGCGACGTGGGAGGTGAGCTGCTCGTCGGTGGCGGCACGGGTCCTGGCGACCGTCGTGCGGATCCCGCCGGCCGTGTAGGGCTGGCCGGTCATCCGCGCCTCGAACTCGGCGGAGCGGTCGCCGGCGAAGACGAGGTGGCTGTGCGAGTCGACGAAGCCGGGGATCACCGCGCGCCCACCGGCGTCGACCTGCACGTCGGCGGCGGGTGCGTCGGCGGCCGGACCGACCCACGCGACCCGGCTGCCCTCCACGACGACCGCTGCGTCGTGCACGAGCCCGAGGAGTCCGCCCTCATCGGTCCGCGCCGGGTCGTTGGTGGCGAGCTCGCCGATGCCCGTGATCACGGTCGTGCTCATGCGGGGTCCCCACGGCGTTGTTCGGGGGAGCGCAGCGGAGGAGACGAACGGCGTGGGGTGTTCATCGGTGGTCCTCTCCCCAGGTGCGGGCGATGGCTGCGTCGAGCTCGAGCCCGATGTCGTAGCGCTCACCCTCCTGCACGACCCATCGACCGTCGACCATGACGCGCTGCACGTCCTCCGCGGACGCGGCGAAGACCACCGCGCCCTCGTCGCGGCCGGCTCCTGCAGTCCGCGGGCTGGCCGGGTCGACGACGACGAGGTCGGCGCGCCGACCGACGGCGATCGCGCCGGCGTCGTCCCAGCCGAGCGACCCGTGCCCGGTGGTGGTAGCGGCGGTCAGCAGCTCGGCGGCGGTCCAGTGACCGCGCTGCTGGGTGGCCAGCCGCTCGTCGAGCTCGACGGCGCGCATCTCCTCGAAGAGATCGATCACCGCGTGGCTGTCGGATCCGAGGGTCAGGCGCGCGCCCGCGTCGTGCAGCCGACGGCTCGGCCCGATGCCGTCGCCCAGGTCGCGCTCGGTCGTCGGGCAGAAGCTCGCGTGGGCGCCGGCTCCGCCGATCAGCTCGATGTCGTCGTCGGTCAGGTGGGTGGCGTGCACCAGGCTCGACGTCGGGCCCAGCAGGCCGTGGTCGGCGAGCAGCCGTGCGGGCGTGACGCCGTACGCCTCGAGGCAGGCGCTGTTCTCGGCGACCTGCTCGGAGAGGTGGACGTGGAAGGGCCGGCCGTCGAGGCGTGAGGCCACCGCCGACAGCTCGTCGGCCGGCACCGCGCGGACGGAGTGGACCGCCATGCCGGTGACGGCGTGCGCGGCGGCGGCCAGGTCGGCGGCCAGGGCGTCGACCCGGTCGGCCCACGCCCCGACGCTGCCGTCGCTGTAGCGGAGCTGGGCCCCCTCGGGCGGCACCCCGAACCCGGACGAGAGGTAGAGCGTGTCGAGCAGCGTGATCCGGATGCCGGCCTGCCGGGCCGCCTCGACCAGCACGTCACCCATCTCGTTGGGGTCGGCGTAGGTCGAGCCGTCCGGGCGGTGGTGGACGTAGTGGAACTCCCCCACGCACGTGATCCCGGCCGCCGCCATCTCGCGGTAGGTCGCTCGCGCCAGGGCGAGGTAGGTGTCCGGGTCGAGCCGCGCGGCGACGGCGTACATCTGGTCGCGCCAGGTCCAGAAGGTGCCGCGCTCGCGCTGGGTGCGGCCGCGCAGCGCGCGGTGGAACGCGTGGCTGTGGGTGTTGGCGAGGCCGGGGACGACGAGGCCGCGCACCGGGATGGCGCGGGGCGGGTCGGAGTCCGGGGTGACGGAGGTGAAGCGGCCGTCCTCGACCTCGACCAGCACGTCGTCGAGGAAGCGGTCGCCGACCCAGGCACGCTCGAGGAGGTACGCCGTCACGCGGGGTCCCTGCGGCGTTGTCGGGAGGAGCGAAGCGGGGGACAAGAACGCCGTGGGGTGCTCATGCGGGCGCCCCGGAACCCGCCAGCTCGGCCAGCACGTCGGCGAGCGCGTCGACGCCGGCCAGGCAGTCGGCGGTCTCGGCCTGCTCGTCGGGCGAGTGCGAGACCCCGGTCGGGTTGCGCACGAAGACCATCGCGGTCGGGATGCCGGCGTCGGACAGGATGCCCGCGTCGTGGCCGGCCTGGGTGGGGATGACCGGCCAGCCGGCGAGGCCGGCGAGGCGGGCAGCCAGGTCCGGGTCGAAGGCGACGGAGCCCGACACGGACTCCGCGGTGACGTCGAGCGAGGTGCCGTCGCGGTCGGCGCGGTCGTGCGCCTGTCGCTCGACGGCCTCCACGAGGGTCGCAAGGGCCTCCTCGGACGAGGCCCGCGCGTCGAGCCACGCGGTGACCAGTGACGGGACGGCGTTGGTGCCGTTGGGCTCGACGGTGATGCGGCCGAAGGTGGCGCGCTGGCCGGAGATGCGGGCCTGCTTGTTCGCGGCGAGCGCCGTCATGGCGTAGGTCAGCATCGGATCGCGCCGGTCCTCCATGCGGGTGCTGCCGGCGTGGTTGGCCTGGCCGGCGAAGTCGAAGCGCCACCGCCCGTGCGGCCAGATCTCGCTGGCCAGCCCGACGGCCACGTCGCGGTCGACGAGGTCGCGGCCCTGCTCGACGTGGAGCTCGACGAAGGTGCCGACGCGGTCGAGGTCCAGCAGTCCTTGTGCAGGGTCCAGCCCGGCGGCGCTGATCGCGTCGGCGAGGAAGACGCCGTCGCGGTCGCGCAGCTCCTTCGCCTGCTCCCACGTCGTGGCGCCGGTGACCAGCCGCGAGCCGAGGCAGGCGCGTCCGAACCGCGACCCCTCCTCCTCGACGAAGACGCCGATGCCGATCGGGCGGCCCGGCTCGAAGCCCCGGGCCCGCAACGCGTCGACCGCAGCGAGCGCGGACGCCACGCCCAGGGGGCCGTCGTACGCCCCGCCGTCGAGGACCGAGTCGAGGTGCGACCCGGTGAGGACACCCTTGTCGCCCGGGCGCGCGCCGGCGGAGGGCTCCCACCAGGCGACCTGGTTGCCGATGCCGTCGGTCTCGACGGCCAGCCCGCGCGCCGCGCACTCCTCGGCGAACCACGACCTCAGCTCCGACTCGGCCGCCGTCCAGGGCTGGCGGAAGTAGCCGCCCGAGGACGTCGATCGGCCGACCGGTGCCAGGTCGCGCCACATCTCCTCGAAGGCCATGCGCCCAGTCCATCGGGATCGTCGATCGGGGTCAACGAGCAGCCCCGGCCTGTCGTCTCGGATCCCAGACGATCCGGGGTGGGGCCGGCTGCCGGCGAGCCCGGAGGTGCCTAACCTTCGACCATGGAGTTCAGCGAGGTCGTACGTCGTCGACGGATGGTGCGCCGCTACGCCGACCGGCCGGTCGACCCGGCGGCCGTCGACCGGATGCTCGAGAACGCGCAGCGCGCGCCGAACGCCGGTTTCACCCAGGGGTGGGCGTTCCTGGTGCTGGACACCCCCGAGGACGTCGCGCTCTTCTGGGCGACGACGGGGGCCGACCCCGACGCCCACAACGCGTGGCTCGACGGCATGCGCACGGCCCCGGTCGTGATCGTCCCGCTGACCAGCAAGGCCGCGTACCTCGACCGCTACGCCCTGCCCGACAAGGGCTGGACCGACCGCGACGAGGCGCGCTGGCCGGTCCCCTACTGGTGGGTCGACGCGGGGATGGCGGCGCTGCTCGTCCTGCAGACCGCCGTCGACGAAGGGCTGGGCGCCTGCTTCTTCGGCATCGAGGAACGCCACCTCGACGGCTTCCGGGAGGCGTTCGGCATCCCCGAGGACCACGCGCCGGTCGGCGCGATCACGGTCGGCCACCGCGAGACCGACACCGGCGCCCCGGGCTCACCGGCCCGCCGCGAGCGACGTACGAATCTCGTCCACCGCGGGCGGTGGGGCACTACGGTCGGCCCATGACCGACCGCGTGGTCGCCGCTCTGCAGGCGCTCGTCCGCATCCCGACCGTCTCCGACCGCGACCCCGCGCGCGTCGACACCGACGCCTTCGACCGGCTGCTGGCCGAGCTCGCGACGCAGTTCCCGCTGCTGCACGAGCGGCTGGAGCTCACGCGTGTCGGCACCCACGGCCTGCTCCTCCACTGGGCCGGGGCGAGCGCCGAGCGCCCGGTCGTGCTGATGGCGCACCTCGACGTCGTGCCCGTCGACGCCGGGGCCCCGTGGCAGCACGACCCGTTCGGCGGCGAGATCCACGACTCCCCCACCGGCCCGGCGATCTGGGGCCGCGGGACGCTCGACGACAAGGGCTGCGTCGCGGCGATCTGCGAGGCCGTCGAGTCCCTGCTCGAGGCCGGGCACACCCCCGCCCAGGACGTCTGGCTGTCCTTCGGCTGCGACGAGGAGGTCAGCGGCACCGCGGCGCCCGAGGCCGTCGAGGTGCTCCGCGACCGCGGCGTCACCCCGTGGCTCGTGCTCGACGAAGGCGGTGCGATCGCGGGAGGAGCGTTCCCGGGCGTGAAGGCCCCGCTGGGCGTCATCGGCGTCACCGAGAAGGGCACCACCTCGCTCGAGCTCGTCGCCGAGGGACGCGGCGGGCACGCCTCGACGCCCGCGAGGAACGGCCCGACGGCCCGCATCGCCCGTGCCATCCTGCGGCTCGAGAAGGCGCCTTTCCCGGCATCCGCCCCGGCGCCGACGCTCGAGCTGATGCGCCGCCTGGCGCCGCACGTGCCGCTGCCGCTGCGCCCGCTCCTCGGTCGGGCCGACCGGCTGGCCCCGGTGGTGACCCGGGCGCTGCTCGCCGCGGGCCCGGAGGCCGCGGCCATGACGCGCACGACGGTCGCGGCCACCACCCTCAGCGGGTCGCCGGCCCTCAACGTGATCGCGTCGACCGCGAAGGCCGGGCTCAACATCAGGGTGATGGTGGGCGACACGGTCGCCGGCGTGGTCGAGCACGTCAGGAAGGCGGTCGACGACGACTCGATCCGCATCGACGTGGTCGAGTCGGGCGAGCCGTCGCCGGTCTCCCCGATGGACGAGCCGTTCGAGCTGCTGGAGGACTGCATCGGCGACGTCTTCCCCGACGCGGTCGCGACGCCCTACGTGATGATGGCCGCCACCGACTCGCGCCACTTCACCGCGATCAGCGAGCACGTCTACCGCTTCGCCCCCTTCCGGATGACCAAGGCCCAGCGCGAGGCCATCCACTCCTACGACGAGCACATCGGCGTCGCCGACCTCGTCGACGGCGCCCGCTGGTACACGCTGCTGATCGAGAGGCTCCCCGCATGAGCAGCACCCCACGCCTGACGACCAGCAAGCCGGCCGCGCAGACCGCCGTGAAGGGCCTCGCCACGATCGTCGGCTTCCTGGTGCTGGTGGAGTTCGCCAGCGGCATCCTGCAGGGCTACTACACCCCGATCTACCCGCAGATCGCCGATCACCTCTCGATCAGCGAGGGCGACATCAACTGGTTCGAGGCCGCGCAGCTCATCGTGAGCGCCCTCTGCATCCCGTTGCTCGCACGGCTCGGGGACCTCTCCGGCCACAAGCGCGTCCTGCTCGTCTCCACAGCCGTGACCGCGCTCGGCTCGTGGTGGCTGGCGTTCGCGCCGTCCTTCACGACCTTCCTCGTCGGCTGGGCGATCCAGGGCGCGTACGTCGTGTGGCTGCCGCTGGAGATCGCGATCGTCCACCGCCGCACGCGCGAGTCCGGTCGCCAGGAGCTGCTCACCCGACGTGGGGCCGCGATCCTCGTCGGCTCCCTCGAGCTCGCCGTCATCGTCGGTGCGGTCAGCAGCGGCCTGCTCGTCGACACGCTCGACATGAACGTCCTGCTCGCCCTGCCCGCCGTCGTGGTGACGGCGGTCTTCTTCGTCATCCTCTTCGGCATCGAGCAGGCGCCCGGCGACGACACCGGCAGCATCGACTGGGCCGGCCTGGCCCTGATCACCGTCGCCCTCGGCGTGCTGATGGGCGGCCTCGTCTGGCTACGCCTCGACGGTGCCGGATCGCTGCTCGGCTGGTCGACGATCGTCGTGTCCGTCGCGGTGTTCGCCGTGTTCTGGCGCTTCGAGCTGCGCCACCCGGACCCGATCGTCGACGTACGCCTCCTCAGCGGCCCGGCGCAGTGGCCGGTGCAGGTGACGGCGTTCCTGTTCGGCATCCCGGTGCTGGGCGGGCAGATCCCGCTGTCGACCTACGCCCAGGCCGACCCTGCGGAGCGCGGCTACGGACTCGGTGCGGACCCGGCATTCATCTCGACGCTGATCGGGCTCTACGTCGTGACCCTGGCGATCGGCGCGTTCACCCTGCCCCTGACGACCCGCCTGTTCGGCGGCGTACGACGCGCGCTGGTCGTCGCGTGCTGCCTCGTCGGGCTGGGCTACCTGCTGTGGCTGCCGTTCAACTCCGAGACCTGGCAGGCGCTGATCAACATGGGCATCGCCGGCCTCGGGTCGGGCGCCCTGGTGGCCGCGCTGCCCGCCGCCGCGGCAGCCGCCGCACCACCTGAGCGCACCGGCATCGCCACCGGCATGACCAACGGCACCAAGACCGTCGGCGGTGCGATCGCCTCCGCGATCTTCGCGATCGCGCTCACCGCGACCGGCTCGCTCGACGCGACGTCCGAGCACGTGGCACCGTTCAGCGGCTACCTCACCGTGTGGGCCGTCTGCGCGGGCGCGTCCTTCCTCGCCGCCCTCGCGCTCCTCGCCGCACCCCGGCACGCCTTCAGCGACGTGCGCAACGAGACCGTCCCGCACTGACCTCCGGCGCGATCCCCGGATATCGGGGGAACTTCCCGCCGGATCAGGCGTCGCCGCCGGGCCGCTGCTCGCGGGAGCTGAACGGTGACTCAGGCCGCTGCTGGCGCACCCCGTCGACGGTGATGTCCACCAGCTCGTTGTAGAACGCCACCCGCCCGGCCACGGTGCCGACCGCCGGTGCCGGCGAGGAGTAGGTCCAGGCGACGTTGGGCAGGACAGGCGGCCCCGGCCAGGTCCAGTAGCCGTCGGTCCGACCCTTGTAGGGGCAGTACGAGACGTTGTCGGTCGCCTCCAGCAGGTCGAGGCGCACGTCCTCGACCGGGAGGTAGAAGCGCGTGGGCAGGTGGGTCTCGAAGAGCAGCACCGGCCGGTCGCTGCTGGCGAGCCTCACGCCGTCGACGGCCACCTCCACACGCCGCGAGCTCGCGATGGCCTCGACCCGCTTGTGCGGGTCGCGGGGGTGCGCCGTGACCGGCTCGTCCTCCTCGGTCCACTCGAGCAGCCCCGGCTCCCAGGTGACCACCACACGGTCCGCGAGCGCCTCGTCGGCGAGCGTCCACGCGGCCGCCGGGAGCACCCGGCCCGCGGCAGCGACGTCGTACCACTGTGACACCGGGACCTGCGGGCCGAAGAAGAAGAAGCCTTCGCGCACCGGCGGATCGATGGGCGTGAGCACCCCGCCGGCGATCTCGTCGCGACGGAATGCGTAGACCGGCGGGAACATGCCCTGCCACACGAGCAGGGGCTCGCGGGACTCGACGACCACCTCGCCGTCGAGGCGGCCCCGCACCCACTTGTCGATCGGCTCGGTCCGCACCACCTCGCCAGTGTGCTCCCGCGGTGGACGGCAGCGCCACCGTGCCGGGAGCGGCCCCTCAGCTGGTGAGCGCTCCCGCGAGCCGGTCCAGCCCGGGTCCGGTCAGGTCCTCGAGCGCCTCGGCCCGACCGGAGACGACCATCAGCAGCGACACCAGCGGACCGCGGACCTCGGCGCCCTCGCCGTGGAACCAGTCGGCGTCGGTCGCGACGAGCCGGAGACCGGCCGCGCGCTGCTTGCCACCGCCCAGCCCGACCGACGTCCTGAGCTGGTGGGCGAGGGCACGCTCGACGGTCTCCGTCGGGTAGTCGCGGCGCACGTCGAGCGGGCGTCGTACGTCCTCGCCGTGGACGACCTCCTCGACGAGCCGGCTGTCGAGCGGCGCCGGAGGAGTCGTACGCCGTCCCACCACCGCGCGGAGGCGGTCGAGCGTCTCGGCCGGCGTCGCGCCCTTCTCGCGGGCGACGCCGGCGTCGTTCTGCCGGTCGAAGTCGAAGCGTGCCCGCACCATCGCGGCCACGATGCCGAGCCGGGTGGTGCGGGCGTTGTCGACGAGGTGTGCGGCGACGTCGTGGACCGTCCAACCGCCGCACAGCGACGGCAGCTCCCACTGCTTGTCTGTCAGCCCGGCCAGGTCCTCGACCAGCGCCTCGCGCTCGCGGCGCACCAGCTCCCACGCGTCCGTCATGCGGTCAGCCTGTCAGGGCCCGGTGACAGCGCACGGCCGACGGGCGAGCGACCCTGCCGTCAGCGCAGGTGCGGGGCGGCCGCGGCGGCCTCGATGCTGTCCTCGGACGGCATCAGGAACCACAGCAGCGGGTAGACGAGGATCTGGCTGCCCGGCAGCACGAAGAGCGTCACGACGAACAGCAGCCGGGTCACCCACGGCGTGAGCCCGAAGCGACGGCCGACGCCGGCGCAGACGCCGGCGATGATCGCCTTGTCGGTCGAGCGGACGAGGCCCTGCCGGGCGAGGGAGGTGCGGATCTTTTCCATGCCTCCAGCATGCGCCGCCGGGGCACGCAGCACCATCGGGGTAAGCCCCTGCCCGACCCGGAGCCGACCCGGACGGCCCGGTCAGACCAGGCGTCCGTGCTCCTCGGTGACCTCGCGCAGCCGCGCCGCCAGGTCGGCGCTCAACATGCCGGGTGCCAGCTGCCACGACCAGGTGGCCGCGGTGCCCGGGGTGTTCATCCGGGCCTCCGAGCCCAGCGACAGCACGTCCTGGGCCTGCACGACCGCCAGCCGGCAAGGCGCCGCGTGCGCGAGCCGGATCAGGGCCCAGGCGGGGTCGGGGTCGGTGATGCCGGCCGTACGACAGGCGCGGCCCACCTCGCGGCGACGTCGCTCCGGCAGGGTGTCCCACCAGCCGACGACGGTGTCGTTGTCGTGGGTGCCGGTGTAGACGACCTGGTCGCGGCGCAGGTTCTCCGGCTCGTGGCGCCGGTCCTCGCCGTCGGGGTCGAAGGCGAACTGCAGGACGCCCATGCCGGGGAAGCCCAGCGCGTCGCGCAGGCCCTCGACCGGCGCGTCGATGACGCCGAGGTCCTCGGCGACGACCGGCAGCGGGCCGAGCCGCGCGGACGCCGCGTCGAAGACCGCGCGGCCGGGCCCCGGCTCCCACCGACCGTGCTCGGCCGTGGCGTCGCCGGCCGGGACCGCCCAGAACGACTCGAAGCCCCGGAAGTGGTCGATGCGGACGAGGTCGTGGAGGGCGAGGTGGCGGCGCAGGCGCTCGACCCACCACCGGTGCTCGTCGGCCGCCATCGCCGCCCAGTCGTAGAGCGGGTTCCCCCACAGCTGGCCGGTGTCGCTGTAGGCATCGGGCGGCACCCCCGCGACGGCGTCGTCGCGGAAGAGGTCGGGCCAGGTCGCGGCGTCGGCGCTCCCGGCCGCGACGTAGATCGGGATGTCGCCCATCACCCGCACCCCGTGGTCGGCGGCGAAGGCCCGCAGCGCGGCCCATTCCCGCTCGAAGCGCACCTGGTCGGCCAGGTCGCCGCCGTGCGCCGCCCACGACCCGGCCCAGTAGACGTGCTCGTCGGCGAAGGCCGCGACCTCGTCGTCGGTGACCGACGCGCCCGGGTCCTCGAGCAGGCCCGGCCACGCGGCGAAGGCGGACGGGGAGGCGTACGGCGACCCGTGCGCGTCGGGCACGGTCAGCGGCAGGACCTGCCAGACCGTCTGCCCGGCGGCCGACAGCCAGCGCACGAAGTCGCGGGCCGGCTCCCCGAGCCGCCCGCCCGGCAGCGAGGTGACGTGCAGCTGGACGCCGGCGGCCCGGTCGGGGATGCCTCGGATGGCCATGCGTCCACCCTGTCACGGGCCTGCAGCCACGAGCCGGGCCAGGACCGTGCCTTGCCCGGGCCGCGAACGTAGGGTGGCGACATGCCGGAGAGCGACCGGGAGGACGGGTTCGAGGTGGCGGACACCGAGTCCGTACGCCGCGCCGCCGCGCGCGACGACCGCACCGGTCGCTCCGCTGCAGCGGCCCGGATCGCTCAGCAGGCGACCTGGGTGGACCTGCAGGTGCGCCAGGCGATGGAGCGTGGCGAGTTCGACGACCTGCCCGGACAGGGCAAGCCGATCGAGGACCTCGGCGTCGAGCACGACCCGGACTGGTGGGTCAAGAAGCTCGTCGAGCGCGAGAACATCGCCCTCCTGCCGCCGGCCCTGGCCCTGCGCAAGGAGGACGCCGAGCTCGATGCCCGGTTGGACGAGGTCACGGCCGAGAGCGAGGTGCGCCGCGAGGTCGAGGACTTCAACAAGCGGGTGATCGAGACCCGCCGACAGCTCCAGGGCGGCCCGCCCGTGATCACCGCACCCCGTGACGTCGATGCCGAGGTGGCCGCGTGGCGCGAGCGTTGTACGGCCCGGGTCGAGGCCCAGCGCGCAGCCGTCGCGGCCAGCCGCGCGGCACCGCGGAGGTCGTCGTGGTGGTCCCGCTGGCGCAGCCGCTGACCGCCGGGCGGGTCAGTCCCAGTCGAGCCCGCCGCGCCGCCACTCGTAGGCATAGGCGAGCGACAGGTTGAGGATGAACAGCACCACGGCGAAGTAGCCGAAGCTGCCGAGCTGGTCGAAGTGCACTGCCCACGGCACGAGGAACATGATCTCGACGTCGAAGATGATGAAGGTCATCGCGATCGTGTAGTAGCGCACCGGGATCGTGCGGGCGTTGCGGCCCGGGTCGGCGACCGGATCGATGCCGCACTCGTAGGAGTCGAGCCGGGCGCGGTTGTAGCGCTTCGGTCCGACGACCGAGCTCATCAGCACCGAGCCCACGGCGAACAGGCCGGCGATCGCGGACAGGACCACCACTGGGAGGTAGAGCTCCACGGGTCGCTCCTCGGTCGGGGACGAGTGCCCCAGTCCTAGCAGGCTGCGGCAAACGCGTGGGGCCTCACCTTTTGGCCGGATCGGCGAGACATGCGTCATATCCGGGGCCCGGCGGGCGACGGTAGTTTGCGGCCATGACACGCCCCGCCAAGGACTTCTTCGCTCCCCTCGCCGTCGGCGCGCCCGCGCCGCCGCGCGAGATCCCGGCCCGACCGAGTCGCGCGATCCACTTCTTCGATCCGGGCAACGAGAAGATGGCCGCCAAGGTGCCCGCCATGGTCGGCACGGTCGACGTGCTGCTCGGCAACCTCGAGGACGCGGTGAAGGCGGAGAACAAGGAGAAGTCGCGCCGGGGCCTCGTCGACATCGGGAAGGCGACCGCCAATCTCGGGGGCACGGTCGGGCCCACGCAGTTCTGGACCCGGATCAACTCGCTCGACAGCCCGTGGGTGCTCGACGACCTCACCACCCTGGTGCCCGAGATCGGCGACAAGCTCGACGTGATCATGGTGCCGAAGGTGCAGGGCGCGGAGGACATCCACTACGTCGACCGCCTGCTCGCGCAGCTCGAGGCGAAGGCCGGCCTCGACCGGCCGATCCTGGTGCACGCGATCCTGGAGACGGCGCGCGGCGTGGCGAACATCGAGGAGATCTGCGCCGCCAGCCCGCGCATGCAGGGCCTGTCGCTCGGTCCGGCCGACCTGGCCGCCGACCGCCGGATGAAGACGACGCGGGTCGGTGGCGGGCACCCCGGTTACCTCGTCCGGCAGGACCCGGTGCGTGACGACCTCGGCGTGCCGCAGTACGACGCCCAGCGGACGTCGTACCAGCAGGACCTGTGGCACTACACGATCGCGCGCATGGTCGACGCGTGCGCGATGCACGGCATCTACCCCTACTACGGGCCGTTCGGCGACATCAAGGACACCGTCGCGTGCGAGGACCAGTTCCGCAACGCGTTCCTCCTGGGCTGTGTCGGCGCCTGGAGCCTGCACCCGGCGCAGATCACGATCGCCAACAAGGTCTTCTCCCCCAGCGTCGAGGACGTCGCCCACGCCCGGCGGGTGATCGCCGCGATGGGCGACGGCACCGGTGCGGTGATGATCGACGGGAAGATGGAGGACGACGCCTCGGTGAAGCAGTGCCAGGTGATGGTCGCGCTCGCCGCGGAGCTCGCCGCGATCGACCCCGAGCTGAAGAAGCAGTACGACGCCATCTCGGCGGACGGAGAGGTGCAGGCATGAGCGACTTCACCCCCCTCCGCTCGGTCCTCTACATGCCGAGCTCCAACGAGCGCGCGCTCGAGAAGGCGAAGACGATCGCCTGCGACGGCCTGATCCTCGACCTGGAGGACGCCGTGGCGCCCGACGCCAAGCCGGCTGCCCGCGAGGCGGCGGCCGCCGCCGCGGCCAGCGGCGACTACGGGCGCCGTACGGTCGCCGTCCGCGTCAACGGCCTCGGCACCGAGTGGCACGACGACGACATCGTCGCCGCCAGCCAGGCCGGGCCCGCAGCGATCGTGGTCCCCAAGGTCGACAGCGCCGACGACGTCGCGCGGCTGGTCACTGCGATGGAGAAGGCCGGTGCGCCCGACCACACCCGTCTCTGGGCGATGGTCGAGACCCCCGTCGCGATCCTCGACGCCCTTGCCATCGCGCGGGCCTCGGAGCGGATCGGTGCCTTCGTCCTCGGCACCAACGACCTGGTCAAGGAGCTGTACGCCGAGCACGTGCCGGGGCGCGGGCCGATCCTGCCCAGCCTGCACACCGCCCTGCTCGCCGGCCGGGCCGCGGGCATCGCCGTCATCGACGGTGTCTACAACGACGTCAAGGACACCGAGGGCTTCCTCGCCGAGTGCGAGCAGGGCCGTCAGATGGGCTTCGACGGCAAGACGCTCATCCACCCCGGCCAGGTCGAGGGCGCCAACGCCGCCTTCGCCCCGAGCGACCAGGCGGTCGAGGACGCCCGCGGCCTGATCGCGGCCTGGGAGGACGGCAAGGGGGCGGGTGTGGTGACCTTCAACGGCAAGATGGTGGAGAACCTCCACGTCGCGTCCGCACGTCGCACGCTGGCCATCGACGCGGCGATCAAGGCGCTCCGCACGGACTGAGCGCGCTCCTGTCTGGGGTGGACAGAGCATGGACACACCTTCACCCGTAGGGAGGATCCGACTTTGCGAACCGCGTCAGGGACCGCCAGAGTGATCCGGCCCGCCCACCGTGGGCCGGATCGCATCACCGCGCATCACCTAGGAGGCACACCCATGATTGTCCTCGGACTGATCCTTCTCATCCTCGGACTCCTGCTCCCGCAGAGCATCCTGACGACCCTCGGCATCATCCTGATCGTCGTCGGCCTGGTGCTCAACTTCGTGCCGATCGGCGGCTCCTCCCGACGGGTCTGGTAGCGGCTCGCCACCACCTGGCGACACGGCCCCGGACACCACTGGTGTCCGGGGCCTCGCTGCGTCACAGGCTTCGTCGGACCGGATATTCGCGTGCCGGGTTCAGGCGGACCGGGACACAATCCTCCGGTGACGACCGACGACCAGCAGGCGCCCGCCCGGACCCGGACCCACCACGTCGCGCTGGTCCACGACGGGACGGTGTGGTCGGAGGACGGTGCGCTGCCCACCTTCGTGCACGCGGACGAGGACGACGGCGACCCGACCCGGACCGCGACCCGGCACGTGGCCGACGGCGTGCACGCCGCCCCGCCGATCCCGCTGCCGCAGCCCGACGAGTCCCTCCGGGCCGACCTCCTCCACGTGCTGGCGCTGAGGGGACATCCCGACGGTGTCGCCGGCGGCGCCTGGCTGCCGGTCGGCGACCTCGCCGAACCGTTCGGCGCGCGGGTCGGCACCGCACTGGCGCAGCACTCCGGCAGTGCGCCACGACAGCGACCCGACTGGTTCCAGGCCGGGTGGTACGACCGGGTCGAGGCCTGGATCGACGACTGCCTGAGCGCTCGCGGCCGACGGCGGACGGAGCCGGTCCGCACGCACCGCGTGTGGTCCATCTCCGCGGTGCTCGAGGTCCCGACGTCGGACGGCACCCTCTGGTTCAAGGCGTGCTGCGACCACTTCCGCGCCGAGGCCGCGATCCTCCAACGTCTCTCGCAGCGGCTGCCCGACCTGGTGCCGATCGTGGTGGCGGCCGACGACGCGGAGGGCTGGCTGCTGATGGAGCCGCTCGCGGGCGCGTCAGACCGTGCCGAGGGCGCGGCCGAGGCGCTCGCGCCCGTGTGGGCGGCCGCCCAGCTCGCGTCGCTCGCCTGGCTCGACGAGCTCCGGGCGGCCGGCTGCCCGGACCGCGGCCCCGAGCCCACGCTGGCAGCCTGGCGCGACGTGCTGGCCGACGACCCGGAGATGGCGCTGCTGACCGACGACGAGCGTGCCGCGGTCCTCGGGGCGGCCGACGAGGTGGAGGAGCGCGTCCGGGAGTTCTGGAGCACGGGCCTGCCCGACACGTTGGCCCACGGCGACCTGCACCCCGGCAACGTGGCCTACGACGGTCAGACCCTCCGCCTGTTCGACTGGACCGACGCCTGCATCAGCCACCCGTTCCTCGACGGCAGCCACCTGGCGTACTTCGTCGCCTCCGACGCGGGCGCGGACGCCGATCTGCAGCTCGCCGCCTTCGCCGAGCCGTGGCGGGAGGCGTACCCCGAGGCAGACGTGGACCGCGCCCTGGCCCTGGCGCCGCTCGCCGACCTCGTCTTCCAGACCGTCACCTTCGCGGCGATCGCGGCCGCCACCGAGGACGGGGCGGGCGACTTCACCGGGACCGTGGCCTTCCTGGTGAAGGCGTCGGCGCGACGGGTCGGCGCCCTTCCTGCCGAGACCTGACCCGCCGCCCCGGACGTCCGGGAGCGCGCGCACGTCGATCAGCACCGCGGACCCGAGCAGCGTCAGCCGCCGGGGAACGGACGGTCGAAGACCTCGCCGAGGTAGCGCGCCTCCCAGGTCGCGTGGTGCTTGACCAGCCCGAGGAGGTTGGTCCCGGTGACGGTCATCGGGCGCCGTACGTCGTACTCCGACAAGCCATCGAGCTTGGCGAGCACCGCCTGGCGCTCGTGCTTCAGGTAGGTGTGCAGGTTGACCTTCGCGGCGTCGGCGTCCATGGGGATGCACCTGCCACCGACGCCGCGAAGGTTGCCGTCAGCCGTGCGGGTCGGGGACGAACGGCCCGCGCTCGCGGATGGTGTCCGCGGGCACCGTGTCACGGGTCCAGAGCGACCCGTCCGCGGCGGCCCGGAGGATGGCCGTGCCGGCCACCTCGGTCTGCTTCGCGATCATGCCGCTGCTGGCCTGGCCCATGTCGCCGCGGGCCTCGTAGAGCACCGAGGCCGATCCGAGCAGGCCGTAGGCGTTGCGGGCGATGCCGGGGAACGGGGTGCTCGGGTAGCGCGTGATGTTGGCGTAGCCCTTGCCCTCCAGCGCTTCGAGCATCTCCGACACCACGCGCTTGGAGTCGGTCACGACACCCGCGAACTGCTCACTGATGCCGAGGGCCGCCGCCTCTTCCTCCGCGTTGGGCCACATCACCGAGCCGGTGATCATCCGGCCGTCGTCGTCGACGTAGGTACCCTGGTGGTGGAAGTCGACGACCAGCCTCGGCTGCCGTTCGTCCCACAGGAGCCGCATCGCGATCGCCTCGGGCACCGGGTTGTTCGTGTCCGGGCCCGGCTGGTACGGGTGGTCGTACGCGCTCGCGGAGTAGGAGTGGTAGCGGTTGATGTCGTAGCCGCGGCCGGCCTGGTAGAACTCGCAGAAGGCCGGGCACGACGTGTCGAAGTTCTGCCGCCACGGCGTAGTGTTCCCGGCCAGGTCGGTCACGTCGGCGTCGAAGCCGTCGACGTTGACGCGCGGGACGATGGTGACGGTCAGCGCGTCCCTGATCGCCTTGGCCTCTGCGGATCCGCCGGCGAGTCCCCGGACGACGCTGATCATGGCGTTGGAGACGATGTACTCGTCGCCGTGCTGGTTGGCGACGAACATGATGTCGGTGTCGCCGTCGCCGATCGTCACGACGGGGATCTCGCGGCCGGTGTTGGAGGGGAGCGGCGCCGGGCTGAGGTCGAAGCTCCCCTGCGCGCGGCCCTCGATCGACTCCAGGGTGCTCCAGAGCTGTTCGTAGCTGCGGATGGCGTTGGTGTTCTCCCCGCCCTGTGGCCACGGGCCGCCCGGCGTGGTGGGCGGATCGGCGGTCGCCGGTCCCATGGTGCCTGCGGCTGCCAGCGCGACGGCCGCCGCGGCGAGGGCGCACGTCCGGGTGCGCCTGGTGATGGATGAGTGCATGAGCCTGCCTCCCGATAGGTGGTCTCGCGTCCATCCACCCATCGGGCCCGAGGGGTGTCAACGCCTACCGGCCGGTCACCCCTCTACGGGCGAAGGGCGAGCTCAGGCTCCGGACATGGGCACCCGCACACCACGCTCGTCGGCGACCTCGATGGCCCGGTCGTAGCCCGCGTCGACGTGGCGGATGACGCCCATGCCCGGGTCGTTGGTCAGGACGCGCTCGATCTTCTCCGCCGCGAGGTCCGTGCCGTCGGCGACGGTGACCTGTCCGGCGTGGAGCGAGCGGCCGATGCCGACGCCGCCGCCGTGGTGGAAGGAGACCCAGGTGGCGCCCGACGCGGTGTTGACCAAGGCGTTGAGGATCGCCCAGTCGGCGATGGCGTCGGACCCGTCGAGCATCGCCTCGGTCTCGCGGTAGGGCGAGGCGACCGAGCCGCAGTCGAGGTGGTCGCGGCCGATCACGATCGGTGCCGTGAGCTCGCCGCTGGCGACCATCTCGTTGAACTTCGCCCCGGCCTTCGCGCGGTCGCCGTAGCCCAGCCAGCAGATGCGGGCCGGCAGCCCCTGGAACTGCACGCGCTCGGCGGCCATGTCGAGCCACGCGTGCAGGCGGGCGTACTCCGGCTTCTCGTCGGCCGGGAAGAGCTCCTTGATGGCCCGGTCGGTGGCGTAGATGTCCTCGGGGTCACCGGACAGCGCGGCCCAGCGGAACGGGCCCTTGCCCTCGCAGAAGAGCGGTCGGATGTAGGCCGGCACGAAGCCCGGGAACTCGAAGGCCCGGTCGTAGCCGCCCTTGCGCGCCTCGTCGCGGATCGAGTTGCCGTAGTCGAAGACCTCGGCGCCCGCGTCCTGGAGCTCGACCATCGCCCGCACGTGGCGCGCCATCGACTCCTGGCTGCGCTTGGTGAACCCGCGCGGGTCCTCGGTGCGCTCGCGCTCCCAGTCGTCGTACGACGTCCCCGCCGGCAGGTAGAAGAGCGGGTCGTGCGCCGAGGTCTGGTCGGTGACGATGTCGACGAGCGGGCCGTCACCCTGCTCCTGCCGCTCGAGGTGGCGCTCGAGGATCTCGGGCAGCACGTCGGCCGCGTTGCCGAGGAGGCCGATCGACAGCCCGCGCCGCTCGGCGCGTGCCTCGAGCGCGAGCTCGAGCGCGTGGTCGAGGTCGCGCGCCTGGACGTCGAGGTAGCGCGTCTCGAGCCGGCGGTCGATCCGGTGCTGGTCGCACTCGATGCAGATGGCCACGCCGTCGTTCATCGTCACGGCGAGCGGCTGGGCGCCGCCCATGCCGCCGAGGCCCGCGGTGACGGTGATCGTTCCGGCCAGCGTCTCGCCGAACCGCTTGTCGGCGATGGCGGCGAACGTCTCGAACGTGCCCTGGAGGATCCCCTGGGTGCCGATGTAGATCCACGAGCCGGCGGTCATCTGGCCGTACATCGTGAGGCCGAGGTCCTCGAGCCGTCGGAACTCCTCCCAGTTGGCCCAGTCGCCGACCAGGTTGGAGTTGGCGATCAGCACGCGGGGGGCCCACGCGTGGGTGCGCATCACGCCGACGGGCTTGCCCGACTGCACGAGCAGGGTCTCGTCGTCCTCGAGGTCGCGCAGGGTGCGCACGAGGGCGTCGTACGCCTCCCAGCTGCGCGCGGCCTTGCCGGTGCCGCCGTAGACGACGAGGTCCTCGGGGCGCTCGGCGTTGTCGGGGTCGAGGTTGTTCATCAGCATCCGCAGCGGCGCCTCGGTCTGCCACGACTTCGCGGTCAGCCCGGTGCCGGTGGCGGCGTGGATGGGCAGGCGGGGGTTTCCGTGAGGAGCGTCCGTGGTCATGCCCTCATCAAAACGCCGCGGCGTCGGCCCCGGAAAGAGGCCGACCCGGTTCGCAGTCTGTGATCCGAGACTGCCTGGTCGGGAGCGACGCGCTCAGCGGCCGCCGTTGCGGGCGCGCGCCCAGGCCCGCGCAGAGCTCATCAGCTCGTCACGGGTGATGTAGGAGTCAGCCGGTCGAAGGTGGGGGCGCACCTTGCGCACGCCGTCGGAGCACAGCGCGTCGTTGTGCCAGTTGTCGTCCATCGTCGGGGCCCACCAGCACCTCCACGGGCCGGCCGCCGACGGTGCCGCAGCGGGACGCGGGCTCGCCGCTACCGGCAGCGCGTGAGCAGCGGGGCCGACGACGGCCGCGGCGAGGACCCCCGTCAGGACGATGCCGCACATGCTCCTTCTCACGAGACGTGACCGTAGTGCCCGTGACGCGCCGCGTCCCCGGAACGGCACAACGGCACCGGTGCGGACCGGACGTCGCGTCGCGGCCTCAGGCGAGCTGGCCGAGCACGCTCTCGGTGGCGGCGAGCACGGCGCCGGACTGGACGAGGTCGACGGCGGCCTCGATCTCGGGCGAGAGGTGGCGGTCGGGGCCGGGGCCGGCGATGCCGTTGCTGCGGAGGAGGTCGACGACCGCACCGGTGGCCGGCGACGGGGTGAGGGGTGCGCGGAGGTCGAGCGCGCGGGCCGCGGTCAGCACCTCGACGGCGACCACCCGCGACAGCCCGTCCACGGACCGGCGCAGCTTGCGGGCGGCGTTCCAGCCCATCGACACGTGGTCCTCCTGCATCGCGCTGGAGGGGATGGAGTCCACCGACGCCGGGACCGCTAGCCGCTTCATCTCGGAGACGATCGAGGCCTGGGTGTACTGCGCGATCATGTGCCCGCTGTCGACCCCCGGGTCGGCGGCGAGGAACGGCGGCAGCCCGTGGCTGCGCGACCGGTCGAGGAAGCGGTCCGTCCGTCGCTCGCTGATCGACGCGACGTCGGCGGCGACGATCGCGAGGAAGTCGAGCACGTAGCCGACCGGCGCCCCGTGGAAGTTGCCGTTGGACTCGACGCGGTCGCCGACCACCACGGGGTTGTCGATCGCGCTCGCGAGCTCGCGGCCGGCGACGGTCGCGGCGTGCTCGACGGTGTCACGGGCAGCCCCGTGCACCTGCGGCGAGCAGCGCAGCGAGTAGGCGTCCTGGACGCGGTTGCAGTCGCCGGTGCGGTGCGAGGCCACGATCGCGGAGCCGGCCATCAGCGAGGTCAGGTTGGCCGCCGACAGGGCCTGGCCGGGGTGGGGGCGGATGTCCTGCAGCTCGGCGGCGAAGACCCGGTCGGTGCCGAGCTGCGCCTCGACGCTCATCGCCGCGGCGACGTCGGCGGTGCGCAGCAGCATCCGCAGGTCGGTGATCGCCATGACGAGCATGCCCAGCATCCCGTCGGTGCCGTTGATGAGCGCGAGGCCCTCCTTGGCGACCAGCTCCACGGGCTCGAGGCCGGCGGCCGCGAGGGCGTCCGCGGCCGGCACCAGCGCGCCGTCGGCGTCACGGACCTCGCCCTCCCCCATCAGCGCGAGCGCGCAGTGCGAGAGCGGCGCGAGGTCGCCGGAGCAGCCGAGCGAGCCGTACTCCCGCACCACCGGGGTGATGCCGTGCGACAGCAGGTCGGCCATCAGCTGCGCGGTCTCACGACGTACGCCGGTCCGACCCGTCGCGAGCGTCGACAGCCGCAGCAGCATCAGCGCCCGCACCACCTCGCGCTCCACCTCGGGACCGGAGCCGGCGGCGTGGGACCGCACGAGCGACCGCTGCAGCTGGGCGCGCATCTCGGTGGGGATGTGACGGGTGGCCAGGGCGCCGAAGCCGGTGCTGACGCCGTAGGTCGGCGTCTCCGCGGCGGCGAGCGCCTCGACCACCCCGCGGGCACGGTCGATCGCGGACAGCGCGTCGTCGGTGAGGACGACGGGGGCGCCCTCGCGGGCGACGTGGACGAGGTCGTCGAACGAGACGGGGCCGACCCCGACGTGAACGGTCTGCATGCACCTCATCCAACGCCGGGCCCCCACCTCGTGAACACCCCGGCGACGAAGCACGTGTCTCGGATCCCAGACCACTAGGTCTGGACCAGCATGCAGGGGCCGCAGTAGCGGGACTACCGTCGAGACGAGGTGGAGGAGGCACGCCGTGCCCGACATCGTGCTGGGCGAGCGACAGCAGGACAGCCTGCGCCGCCTCCTGGCGCTCGAGGCGACCCCCGGCTCGTTGCCGCCCGGCGTCCTGCTCGACATCGTCGACCGGCTGGTCCCGAGCGACTGCATCGTCGTCAGCCTGTCGGACTCGACAGGGTGCGTGGTCGACCACGTCATGCTCTCCGCCAGGGCCCTGCCCGCGGACGACCCGCAGGTGTGCGATGGACCGCTCATGCTCGGACTGGTGCACCAGGGGACCCACCCGGTCGAACGCCAGATGCTGCGCCACTTCGGCGTCACCGACGGCGTCACGCTCGGCTTCAGGTGCGGACCGGACCATGTCGTCCAGCTCTCGATGGATCGCTACGGCCAGACGTTCTCGGATGGCGACCTGGCGATGCTGCGGATGATCACCCCCGCCCTCCAGCGACTGCTGCGCACGACCCAGACGACCGCCCTGCCTGCCTCCCTCACCCTGACCGAGCGACGCGTCCTCCAGCTCCTCGCGACCGGCCGGTCCAACTCCGACATCGCTGCCGACCTCTACGTCTCCGTGGCGACGGTGCGCAAGCACCTCGAGCACGCCTATCGCAAGCTGGGCGTGCACAACAGGATGGCCGCCGTGGTGGCGTTCGGAGGGGTGCCTCAGCTGCGGTCCGAGCAGGCGGAACTGGTGGACGAATACGCCTGATGGCGTATACCCGGCCGCGCATGCCGGTCGCTTCACTCGTAGGACCACCACTCCTGCCCCGATCCTGTCCCGAGAGGCACCCCATGACCCCGCTACGTCGCACCGCCGTGGTGCTCGCCGCCAGCGCGCTCGCCGCCCCGCTCCTCCTGACCGGAGGGAGCGCCCCTGCCGTCGCCCCTCGCCCGCACCACCACGACCACCACCACCATCCAACGAGCACCGAGAGTGCCCAGGTGGTCCTGGACTGGGAACGCGCCGCCTTCGCGGCCATCTATCCCGCCAACCCCATCCCGGTCGGAGTGCCCCTGCTGGGCTACACCTCCACGGCGATGTACGACGCTGCGAGGTGGTCGATGCGCCACCACGACAGCTCGGAGACTGCGGCGATCGCGACAGCTGCCCACGACGTGCTGGTCCACTACGCGTCAGGGGCCGTGACCGCACTCGATGCGCGGCTCGTGACGACGCTCGCGGGCGTCCCCGACGGCGATGCCGAGGACCTGGGGGTGCGCATCGGTGAGAAGGTCGCCGCGCGGCTCATCGAGGAGCGTGCGGACGACGGCTACGGCGACACCACCATCCACTACACGCTGCCGCCCGCGGTCGGCACCTGGCAGCCCGTGCCCCCGGCGACCGACATGCTCGGCGCCTGGATCGGCTCGATGGACCCGCTCGTGGTGCGCCGGCTGGCCAAGGTCGACGGCCCGGACAAGCTGACGAGCGACGACTACGCCACCGACTACAACGAGGTGAAGCTCCTGGGGTCGGCGACGTCCACCGTGCGCAGCCAGGCGCAGACCGACACCTCCCGGTTCTTCAGCGCCAATGCGGCCACCACGGTCGGCGACGCGCTCGTCCGCTACCTCGAGGCCAACCCGGTGAGCCTGGAGGACACCGTCTGGACGTTCGCAGCCATGCACGGGGCCATGACGGACTCGCTGATCAAGTGCTGGCAGCTCAAGCGCGACGTCGGGTTCTGGCGTCCGGTCGAGGCCGTGCCGGCAGCAGGTGACGACGGGAACCCCGACACGCGGCCGGCGGCCGGGTGGACACCGCTCCTGTCCCCCACGCCCCCGTACTCCGACTACGTCAGCGGTCACGGCTGCGTCACCTCTCCGCAGGTCGAGGTGATCAGGGCCAGGTTCGGCGATTCGATCCCCCTGGAGCTGCGATCGAGCGTCGTCCCGATCCCGCGCACCTACGCCACCTTGGAGGAGCTCGAGTTCGACGCCCTCAACTCCCGCATCTGGGGCGGGCTCCACTTCCGCGACGCGATGTCCGACGCGTACGGAATCGGGCGCAGGACCGCACGCACCGTGATGCAGGCGATGGAGTGACGTGAGGCCCCCGGCGGCCCACCCGTTCGGATGACTCCGGAGGGCGGGCCGCCGCCGCTTGTGGCACCGTGCACGGAGGGCGGCCCGCAGGCGGTCGCCGGGAGCAGGAGGTTCGCCATGGGAACGACCGAGTGGATCATCATCATCCTGGTCGTCGTCCTGGTCCTGGCGGCACTCGCCGCCTGGCTGATGGCCCAGCAGCGCAAGAAGAAGCAGCACGAGCACGCCGAGCACCTGCGGCACGAGGCCCAGGAGCACGCCGCAGAGATCCCGGAGACGCAGGTGCGCGCCAAGGAGGCGGAGGCACAGGCCGAGCGTGCCCGGCTCGAGGCCGAGCGTGCCGAGAAGGAGGCGCGCGACGCGCAGGTCGCGGCCACCCAGCAGCAGGCCGTCCACGAGGACCGGCTGCGGACCGCGGACCAGGTCGACCCCCGCGTCGACACCTCGTCCGACGAGTACACCCCTGGTACGACGGCCGACGGCCGGAGCGCCGCGACGCACGACCCCGACACGGTGCTCGACGCGGACGACCCGCGCCGCACGGACGGGACCGACGGCACCCACCGCGCCTGATCCGCGCGCCTCGCGACGCAACGCAGGACAGGGACGGCCGGTGCTGGAAGACTGGCCGCCCCTGTCCCGTGAAAGAGGAAGCCCGTGACCACCCTCATCATCGTCCTCGTCATCATCGCCGTCGTGATCGCTGTCGCGGCGTTCCTCGTCCAGAGGAAGAACCGCGAGGCCAATGTCGCCCGCGCCGACCAGCTCCGCGCCCAGGCCGCGACGCAGGCGCAGTCCACGATCGCCCCCGCCCAGGAGCGCGCGGCCGCCGCTGAGGCCGAGGCCGAGCAGGCCCGGGCCGCAGCCGCCAAGGCCGAGGCGGAGGCCCACGAGGCCCGACTGGCCGCGCAGCAGATCGAGGCGACCCACGAGGGACAGGTCCGYGCGGCCGACCGGGTCGATCCGCGCGTCGACCACAAGGCCGACGACTACGCGCCCCAGGTCCCCGGCACCGCCGACCACACCCCCACCCCACCGTCGGAGGTCAACGCCGAGCCGACCACGACCGAGCAGCCCGTGACCGAGCCGACCGCTGCCGAGCCGACTCCGACGGAGCCGACCACGACCGAGCAGCCCGTGTCCGAGCCGGCTCCCGAGCAGCCCGCCGCCGAGCAGCCCGTGTCCGAGCCGGCTCCCGAGCAGCCCGCCGCCGAGCAGCCGGCGACCTCGGAGACCGGGGACGGCACGCAGGACGGCCGGGCCCCGCTGCTCCCGCGCCGCACCCCGGGCGCCAACGAGATGCCCGGCAAGCCGATCGAGCAGACCGACACCGGCGGCGGCTGGTTCACCAAGGGATCCGACAAGTCCTGATCGCGGACCCCCGTGAGCCAGGTCCCCGCAGCGACGCGCACCCTGCGGGTGCTGCGGTTCCTGGCCACGCAGGCCGACCCGGTCCCCCTCGACCGGATCGTGCGCGCGTGCGACCTGCCGCGCAGCACGGCGTACCACCTGCTCAACACGATGATCGACGAGGGCTTCGTCGTGCACCTGCCCGACGAGCACCGCTACGGGCTCGGCGTGGCCGCCTTCGAGGTGGGCAGCGGCTTCACCCGCCAGGAGCCGCTGGCCCGCCTGGCGCGCCGACCGCTCGCCGAGCTCGTCGACCGGACCGGGCACGGCGCCCACCTGGCGGTGCTCCACGGACGCGACGTCCTCTACGTCATCGAGGAGCGGGCACCCGGGCGGCCGCCGCTGGTCACCGACGTCGGCGTACGCCTGCCCGCCCACCTGACCGCCTCCGGTCGGACCATCCTCGCCGCGCTGCCGGCCAGCCAGGTCCGTGCGCTGTATCCCGACCGGGCCGCGTTCGTCGACCGGCACGGCAAGGGCCCGTCGTCGTTGAGCGCCCTACGCAGCGTGCTGTCCGAGACGCGACAGCGGGGCCACGCGACCGAGGACGGCGAGGTGACGCCCGGGCTGCAGAGCGTGGCGGCTGCCGTGCTCGACCACAACGCCCACCCGGTGGCCGGGGTGGCGGTTACCTTCCCCAGCGACGCCGGTGACGTCGACGCGATCGCGACTGCCGTGACCGTGACGGCCGCCCGGCTGACCCGGCGGGTCAGCGGGAGGGCAGCAGGCGCGCGTTGACGATGATCCGGGTGCGGTAGACGCCGGTCAGGTCGTTGCGGTCGCCGCACGTGATGAGGACCAGGCGCGGGGCGCCGCGATCACTGAAGAGCCCGGCGACGGCCGAGCGCGTCATCCCGGAGACCCGACGCACGCGGGTCACCTCGAAGCGGTTGCGTCCCACGACGACGTGGTTGCCGGGGCGCAGTTGGCCGAGGTCGTCGAACACCCCGTGCCCCTGGGACCACGTGTGCCCTGCCAGGACGGCGCTCCCCTGCTGGCCGGGCAGCACGCCCGAGCGCCAGCGGTAGACGTCGCGGACGCTCCGCCCGATCGCGAGGTGGCCGGCCCGCGTCACGCCGACCGGGATGATCCCGGCGTCCACGCCGATCGCCGGGATCGAGAGTCGGCCGAGCGCCGCGGACCGATCGGTCCCGCCGGCGGCGGTCGTCACCGGACCGGCACCCGCGGGCGCACCCGCGAGCACGGCCGCCGCGACCAGCACGACGACCAGCAACCTGCGCATGCCCCACATCGCTCGACCCCTCCGTCAGCCCCGCCGGACGAGCCCCCTCCTCCGGCGCTCGGAGGCTACGCCCGCGGGGGCGTCCGTGAGTCGATCTTCGAGCAATGTGGGAGGAGCCTTCGAGCAGCGGACCGAGCCGGGCAGCGTGACCCGCGGGGCGGCGCCCTCGTTGAGCGGGGACGACGACAAGGAGCACCCGTGGAGCCGACACCCCGTCACGTGCAGCGCATCGCGATCTCCCTGCTGACCGCGGGAGGGTTGGTGGTGGGCGGATTCGTCGCCGCCGCGCCGACGGGGACCGGGCGCGGCGACCTGCCGTCGACCTACGACGCGCAGGCCCGCGAGCGGGCCGAGGTGCGCGCAGAGCGGCGGCCGCACACCCACCGCGACGGCACGACCGGCACCGCCTACGACACCGCGGAGACCGCGGCGGTCGCCGGCGACGGCCACGTGCACGACGACCCGTCGACCAAGAACGCCGTCAGCCGCAGCGGCGAGGCGGCCGCGGCACCGGACCGCACCACCCCACGACAGCGCGCGGCCAGCCTCGCCCGGGTCGCGGAGCAGCGCACGCAGCGCGAGCCGCGGCTCACCGGCGTACCCCTGCGGAGCAAGCGTCGCGCGGTCCCCGAGAGCGTGTACGCCATGGCCGGGGGCTGCTACCGCCTCGCGGGCAGCCGGCTGACGTTCCAGGCGACCGGGCTCGGCTCCTACCTCCTCTACACCCCCGACCGCACCTTCCTCGCCGCGTCGGGGACCGACGGCACGGGCCTGGCGACCGAGCCGTCACCGCTCGCGGACTGGACCGTGAAGAAGGTCGGCAGGGGCCGGTTCACCTTCACCCTCGCCGACGGCCGCTCGCTGCGGAGGGCGGACAGCGGCCTGGCCACTGGGGCGGCCGGGGCCTTCGCGCTGCGTCGTACGACCGGGTGCGCCGCGTTCCCCGAGGTCGGCACCAACGTGCGGGGCCGCCCGTTCGGTGGCGTCTCGTCCTTCCAGGAGGTCCGCGGCTGGGTCGACCCGCACGTCCACGGGCAGACCCACGAGTTCCTCGGCGGCCGCGTGATCTGCAGCCCGCCCTACCACCGCTACGGCGCACCCGCCGCCCTCGTCGACTGCCCCGACCACCAGGTCGCCGACGGCCGCGGTGCGGCGCTCGAGGACGTGCTCGCCGACAAGACCCCGGGCACCGGCCACGACCCGGTCGGCTGGCCGACGTTCTCCTACTGGCCCAACCCGCACTCGCTCACGCACCAGCAGGTCTACTACCGGTGGCTGGAGCGCAGCTGGCGCGCCGGCCTGCGCATCCACACCAGCCTGCTGACCGAGAACCACGTCCTCTGCACGGTCTACCCGCTCAAGAAGAACTCGTGCGACGACCGCGACTCCGTGCGCCTCCAGGCCAAGGGGATGCGCGCGATGCAGGACTACATCGATGCGCAGTACGGCGGTCCCGGCCGCGGCTGGTACCGCATCGTCACCAACCCGTTCGAGGCGCGGAAGGTCATCAACCAGGGCAAGCTCGCCGTGGTGATGGGCATGGAGACGTCCGTGCCGCTGGGGTGCAACGTCCAGCTCGGGCGACCCACCTGCACCGAGGAGCAGATGCTCGCGGAGCTCGCCGAGATGAAGCGGCTCGGCGTCAGCCAGATGGAGCTCACCAACAAGTTCGACAACGCCTTCACCGGCGTGGCCGGCGACGCCGGGACCACCGGCACGCTGACCAACAGCGCCAACTTCCTCAGCACCGGGTCCTTCCTGCGGATGCAGCAGTGCCCCGCCGCCTACCCCGCCGGCACCGAGGACCGGCTCCAGTCGCCGAACCTGGGCGACCTCGACAACCTGGGCGGCGGCTGGCAGGCCACCCCCGACCAGGACGCGATCTTCGGCGCCATCTGGAAGCTGTTCGGCGACCTGGGCGTGCAGCCGGCGCCCGCCTACCCGGCCGGCCCGCACTGCAACCAGCTCGGGCTCAGCCCGCTCGGCGAGCGGCTCATCTCGGCGATGATCGACCAGCGGATCCTCTTCGACCCCGACCACATGAGCGTCGCCGGACGCAACGCGGCCCTCGACTACCTCGAGCAGCAGCAGGCCGCCGGTCGTCCCGTGGGCGTCGTGTCGACCCACTCGTGGTCCACGCCCGACGCCTACCCACGGATCTACCGCCTCGGTGGCTTCGTCGCGCCCTACGCCGGCGACTCGACCGGCTTCGTGGAGAAGTGGCGCCAGCACCTCGGCTGGACCGACCGGCGCTTCTACTTCGGCTTCGGCTTCGGGTCCGACATGAACGGCTTCGGCGCGCAGGGCGACCCGCGCGGCGCCGGCGCGGCCGACCCGGTGACGTACCCCTTCAGCGGTCTCGGTGGCGTCCGGGTCGACCGGCAGCGCAGCGGCGAGCGGGTGTACGACGTCAACTCCGACGGCGTCGCGCACTACGGGCTGTACGCCGACTGGGTCGAGGACGCCGAGCACGTGGCGGGTGCCGACGGGCCGGCGCTCGGGGCCGACCTGGCCCGCGGCGCCGAGGCCTACCTCCAGACCTGGGAGCGCGCGTGGGGCCTGGCGCCCGACTCGTGCCGCAACCCGGGCCTGCGAAGGTCCGCGCGGTCCTTCACCCGCGCCACGGACACCGGGATCGGCGTCCGCGCCCTCATGCGACGGGTGGGTCAGCCGTGGCAGCGCCTCGGCCGCGAGCTCACCTACTGCGCGAAGGAGCCGGGCAGGAAGCGGGTGCTGATGACCGTCGAGCTGTCCCGCGCCGGCAAGGTGACGGGTGTAGGCCGCGGCTGAGCAGTCAAGGGCGCCATCACGACGGGACCCGATGAGCGGCCGCGTCCGCGGCTCCGCGTTCGACCACCCGCCGAGCGAGGTCGCGCAGGTCGTCGGCCCGCAGGCCGGGCCACCCGTGCACGGCCTCGAGCCAGTCCGCGGGCAGGGCCGACGCCCCGTGGGCCGCGCCGAGAAGTGCCCCGGCGATCGCGGCGACCGTGTCGGTGTCGTCGCCCGCGTGCACCGCCGCGCCGAGCGACGCGACGACCGGCGATCCGTCATCAGCCGGGTGGCGGATCGCGGACCACGCCGCTTGGAGGGCGGTGACGACGTAGCCGTTGGGCGCGAACGCGGACGGCGTACGACGCTCGGCGTCAGCGATCCAGGCCGCCCACTGCTCCCGTCGGGCGAGCGGCACGACGTCGACGAGCCCGACCAGGTCGGGCAGCGCGCCGTCGAGGACGGCCAGTCGGATCGCGTGGCACCACAGCACACACGCGTCTCCTGCGAGCGGGTCGTGGTGCGTCGCCTCCGAGACCCATCGTGCGGCGAGCGTGAGCATCGCCGGGTCGTCGAGGAGGGCGAGCGCGACCGGGCCCGTGCGCATCAACGACCCGTTGCCGGCGGTCCGTCCGGTGCGGCGGTGGAGGCCGGTCGACGCCGAGGCCGCGGCCGACCACGCTCGCCGGGCTTCCTCGCCCGACACGGCCCCGAGTACCTGCCGCGTCTGCATGCCGACATCGGTGGCTCCCGCAGCGAGCCAGTCGACCCACCCGGTGACGATCGCGTCGAGCGCGTCCACCGTCCGCAGCCCGCGGTCGGCGGCCACCCGGGCGATGACGACGGCCATCTGCGTGTCGTCGCTCCACTCGCCGGGCGCGTAGGGCCCGAGGCCGCCGCCGATCATCCGCGGCACCTCGCCGCGACCCAGTGGCGCCGAGCCGAACTCGTACGGCACCCCGAGGGCGTCGCCGCACGCCGCGCCGAGGAGCACGCCCTCGATCCGGTCGGCCAGGGCGGCGTCGCCGTCGTCCGGCAGCGTCACGCGATGTCGCCGGCGAACTTGCCGGCGATGGGCTGGGGCACCGGCTCGCGCAGCTCGGCCTCCAGGATCGCGCGGCCGATCTCCTCCTGGAGCGCGGCGAAGTCGACGGGCGGCGGTTCGGCCTCGGGGACGAACTCCTCGACGATCGTCACGCCGAGGTCCTTGACCCGCACGCGCGTGACCAGCGTGAAGATCGTGCCCGGCAGGAAGACGACCTCGTGCTCGTGACGGGCTGCCGAGAACTGCTCGATCCCCCGGCCCGCGCGGCTGAGGATCGCGTAGACGGCCTCCGTGCTGAAGTTCTCGGTCGCGACGCGCGGGTCGCGCGAGGTGGACAGCAGCGTCTCGGTGACGTGGGCCCGCCCCGCCCACCGCTCGTGGCTGCGCGCCTCGCAACCCCGGAAGACGACACCCCTGTGCGGCGGCAGCTGCTCGAGCGTCGCGAAGAAGGCTTCCAGGTCGGGTGTCTGCGTCACGGCTGACCCTCCATGTTGGTCTGCAGGCTCCACCGGGCGCTGGCGCCCGAGCCGTCACCGTGCCGTGCGACGACGGGCACGGTCAACGTCTCGACCCGCACCCGGCCCCGGTCACCGGGAGCCCACTGCTCGCCGTCGGCCCGGGTGCAGGCCCACGTGGTGCCCTCGAGGTCGACCAGCAGCTCGTCCTGCCCCCGTGCGGGGCGGACGCCGCCCAGCGTGCCCTCGACCTGCACGCCGTCGCCGCGGTCGACGAGCACCCGCTCGCCGGCGCGGGTGTGGAACATGTAGGCGACGAGGTTCCAGTGGGGGTGGTCGTCCTGCTTGGCGCGGTTGAACTCCGGCAGCGGGTCGTCCTTGTGCGCCTCCTTGGCAGCGGCCCAGTCGCGGGCGGCCCAGTCGGCGATTTCCTCCGGGGTCATGTCGCCCAGGTCGTCGCGACCGCTCACGGGATCTCCCTCACCACCAGCTGCCGGACCCCGTCGGGCCCGATCGTGTTGCTGAGCACCTCGAACTCGGTGCCTCCCTTGAACAGGATCTCAGCCTCGGACCTGGCCGCGGAGAACGGGCCCACGTTGCTGCCCGAGTGACCGTCGATCGTGATCCGGGTGGGGTTGTCCTTGCCGGGGTTCATGAACCCCTCGGCGACGTTGGGGTTGGTCGAGCTGCTGGTGAAGGCGCGGTCGGAGTAGTTGCCGCCGTTGTTGATGTTGTCGACCACGGAGTCGGGCAGGTTGGTGGCCCGGTAGGTGGTGCCGTCGTACTTCGGCAGCTGGTCGAGGCCCTTGTTGGTGGCGTCGATCCGCTCCTGCACGCTCAGCTCGTTGGGGCCGATCTCGCGCATGTTGCCGTTCATCACGTCGTAGCCGTCGTTGGTCGTGTAGTCCCAGATGCCACGGACGCCCTCGCGGTCGAGCTCCGGGTGCTGCTGGGTCACCTCGTCCAGCCACGGCTCGAGGGCCGGGTCGTCGAGGGTGCGACCGACGCCCTGCGGCGACGGGGTGACGTCGTCGTACCTGCTCAGGTCGGCGAGGTTGTCCAGCCGGTTGAGGTCGGACAGGTTGTCGAGCTTGTTGAGGTCCGACAGGTTGTCGAGCTTGTTCAGGTCGGCCAGGTTGTCGAGCTTCGACAGGTCGGACAGCCCGTCCAGCAGGTCCATCCCGCCCTTCGCGCCTCGGGTGGCCAGCGCGCCGGTGCCGGCGGTGGCGACGGCGGCGACGGCGTCGGGGACGAGGTGGCCGATCGCGCGGGCCGGGTCGTCGGCCCACGTGTCCCAATCGAGCAGCGACTTGCCGAGCTCCTTGCCGAAGCCGACCGGGTCGGTGGTCAGGCCCGTGTAGATGCCCTGGGCCATCGACCACGCGTTCTCGGCCGAGAGCTCGTACTTCTTCATCAGCTCCTCGGGCGTGAGGTCACCCGTCGCGAGCTTGTAGGAGTCGATGACCATGTTGACGGGGCTGAAGGGCACCATCGTCAGCAGGTCCCACACCGCCTCGCCGGCGCCCTCGAAGATGCCGCCGACGAACTTGAGGCCCGACTCCAGCCAGTTGGGCTCCTCCGGCGCGTCCGCGCACCCGGCGCGCACCTCACCCGCACACACCGCCGCGGCGTTGTCGAGGTCGGCCCTCGCGGCGTTCAACGCGCCCAGCGCCTCCTGCTGGATCGGGTCGCCCCAGTCGACGAACGGCTCGGCCTGGTCGGTGCCGCCACTGCTCCAGTAGGACCGCATCCGGCCCATGTAGGAGTCGTACTGCGTGCGCGCGCTCGCCGACTCCCGCTCCCCGCGCTCGTACTCGGCCTTGGCCTCGGCGGCCCGCCGCTGCGCGTCCTCGAGGGCGCCGGCGTAGGTCGTCAGGCCGGTGGAAGCCTTCTTGAAGCCGTTGCCCGCCTTGACCCAGCGGTCCGGCTCGAGGTCGTGCGCCTCGCGGAACTCGTCGGCGGCGCGACCGGTCCACCCGGACACGTCGATCTTCCCCAGCGCGTCACCGGTGTCGTAGAAGAGCTGGCCCTTCTGCTCCATCGTGAGGGCCTTGGCCCGGACGTTGCCGGGGTTGCCCTCGATCACGAAGTCCGGCACGTCACATGACCTTGATCCCGGCGATGGTGCCCTTGAGCGCGGACAGGGCGTCGTAGCCGGCCTTGTCGGTCTCGAAGTAGTTCATCGCGATCTTGCCCAGGCGCCCGGACATCTCCTCGACGTCCTGGCAGAGGTTGTTGACGCCCTCCTCCCAGCGGTTCTTGAACTCGTCGAGGGCGTCCCACACGGCGTCGCTCCCCACGTCGCCCTTGCCGGGGACGAGGTCCTCGACGTCCTTGTCCTTGAACAGCTGGACGGTCTCGCTGAGCCCCTGGGCGGCCTGGCCCATGCTCTCGAGGTCGACCTCGTAGTCGTACGACGGCATGGGGTCCCGATTCCCCTCTGGCCGGTCCCTCAAACCGGGAAGGACGTTCTGGCTCCGGGGTGTGTGAGCGGGCGGCGCACGGGGTAGGAAGGGGTGATCGATCCCAGCGAGAGGGGGCGGCCGTGGCCGTCGGACTTGTCTACTCCGAGATGCAGGCGGCGGCGCAGGCCGTGGCCGACGCGGTGGAGCCGTTGCAGACGACCCTGCAGGAGCTCGGTGCCACCATCGAGACCGAGGCCGGCAAGGGGTTCAAGGGCCAGGCAGCAGCCGGCTTCGGCGAGGCGATCAACGAGTGGTTCGACGTCGCCATCACCCTCGGCCCGATCCTCGACGGTTACGCCCAGAGCCTGATGTACGTCGCCCAGGAGCACGCCACCAACGACGTGACCCAGGCCGAGCGGGCGGGCAACCTCGCGGACCGCCTGGGCGGTGGTCCCCGGTGAGCGACCGCGGACTCGTCGTCCACCAGGGCTCCCTCTCCACGCTGGAGACCGCCCTGGCCGACGCCACCACCCAGATCACCACGCAGATCGCCGAGCTCCTCGAGCGGGTCGAGTCGCTCACGCCCGGCTGGGACGAGTCGAGCGAGTCGCACATGGCTCAGCTGGAGCACCAGCAGAAGCTCCGCGACGGCGTGAAGCGGCTCACCGATGCCCTCGACCAGATCAAGGCGAAGGTCGCGAGCTACCGCGAGGACGCCCGTGAGATCGAGGTCGAGAACGTCGCGATCGTGAACTGATCGCCCGCCCGCACGACGCCAAGTTACCTGCGGGTAGGATTCTTCTCACTCCGCAGGGCCCTGCCGTCGGCATGTTGGGCGGCCCTAGGCTGCGGCTCTGTACGCCCCTACCGAGGAGCAGCACTTCATGCAGATCTTCGCGATCGTCCTGTCGTTCGCACTGACCGTCGCCGCAGTGGCCATGCTGGTCCCGGCCGTACGGCGCATGCTGGGCGTCATCCGGAGCGGCCAGCCGGCCCCCGGGCGCAGCGACAACCCGACCGGTCGCACGCTCACGATGCTCAAGGAGACGTTCCTCCACACCCGGATGCTGCAGTGGCACTGGGTCGGCATCATGCACTGGTTCGTCTACGCGGCGTTCCTGTTCCTCAGCACCGCGGTCCTGGCGGCGTACTTCCAGCTCTTCAAGCCCGACTTCGCCTGGCCGCTCATCGGCCACTGGTACCCCTACGAGTGGTTCAGCGAGCTGATCGGCCTGCTCAGCACGGTCGGCATCGTCTACCTGATCATCTACCGGCAGAAGCACCACCCGCGCTCCGAGGGCCGGCGCAGCCGCTTCTTCGGCTCGACCTTCTGGCAGGCCTACTTCGTCGAGGCGCTGGCACTGCTCGAGGGCTCGGCGATCCTCTTCGTCCGCGCCGCCGAGTGGAAGCTGGACGAGGAGGTCGGGCGCTCCCACTACCCGATCTCGTCCTGGATCGGCGACGCGATCTACCCCGTCGACGAGTCGTCGCTCCACAACCTCATCTACTTCATCGCGGCCTTCAAGATCGCGCTGGCGATGATCTGGCTGATGGTGATCGCCCGCAACATCACCATGGGCATCGCGTGGCACCGCTTCACCGCGTGGTTCAACATCTACTTCAAGCGCGAGCCCGACGGCAGCACCGCGCTCGGCGCGATGAAGCCGCTCACCTCCGAGGGCAAGGCGATCACCCTCGACGACATCGACGACCTCGACGAGGACTCCGTGCTCGGCGTCGGCAAGGTCGAGGACTTCTCCTGGAAGGGCATCCTCGACTTCACCACCTGCACCGAGTGCGGTCGCTGCCAGTCGCAGTGCCCCGCCTGGAACACCGAGAAGCCGCTCTCCCCCAAGCTCCTCATCACCAGCCTGCGCGACCACGCGTACGCCAAGCACGACGGTGTCGAGGCCCACGCCGAGCGCGAGCTGGTCGGCGTCGGTTCCAAGGGCGAGACCGCCGGTGCGGGCACCGACGTGCTCGACTACTTCTACAACCCCGCCGACGGCGACTTCGTCATCGACGAGGACGTGCTGTGGAGCTGCACCTCGTGCGGCGCCTGCGTCCAGCAGTGCCCGGTCGACATCGAGCACGTCGACCACATCATGGACATGCGGCGCTACCAGCTGCTCGTGGAGTCCAACTTCCCGGCCGAGCTCAACCAGCTGTTCAAGGGCCTGGAGAACAAGGGCAACCCGTGGAACATGTCCGCCAGCGCGCGGATGGACTGGGCCAAGGGCCTGGAGTTCGACGTCCCGGTCGTCGGTGAGGACCTGGAGTCCCTCGAGTCGGTCGACTGGCTGTTCTGGGTCGGCTGCGCCGGGGCGTACGAGGACCGTGCCAAGAAGACGACCCGGGCGGTCGCCGAGCTGCTGGACATGGCCGGGATCTCCTTCGGCGTGCTGGGCAACGGCGAGACCTGCACCGGCGACCCGGCACGTCGCGCCGGCAACGAGTTCGTCTTCCAGGGCCTGGCCCAGCAGAACGTCGAGACGTTCAAGGAGTACAAGGTCAAGAAGGTCGTCTCGACCTGCGCCCACTGCTTCAACACGCTCAAGAACGAGTACAAGGACTTCGGCATCGAGCTCGAGGTCGTGCACCACACGCAGCTGCTCAACCGCCTCGTGCGCGAGGGGAAGCTGACGCCCGTCAAGGACGGCGCGGGCGCCGCGAAGCGCTCGATCACCTATCACGACCCGTGCTACCTCGG
This sequence comes from Nocardioides sp. P4_G10, assembly GCF_056401175.1. NCBI lineage: Bacteria > Bacillati > Actinomycetota > Actinomycetes > Propionibacteriales > Nocardioidaceae > Nocardioides > Nocardioides sp. P4_G10. The sequence continues at coordinate 77,245 of NZ_JBFUJV010000017.1, forward strand.
CCGTCACAACCAGGTCTACTCGCCGCCGCGCGAGCTGCTCGAGATCCTCCCGGGTGCCGAGTTCGTCGAGATGGAGCGCAACTCCGAGCGCTCCTTCTGCTGCGGCGCCGGTGGCGCGCGCATGTGGATGGAGGAGAACCTCGGCGAGCGGATCAACATGAACCGCACCAGGGAGGCCGTCGGCACCGGCGCCGACCAGATCGCCGTCGGGTGCCCGTTCTGCCGGGTGATGCTCGCCGACGGGCTGACGTCGCAGCAGGCGTCGGGCGAGGCCCGCGAGGAGGTCGAGGTCCTCGACGTCGCGCAGATGCTGCTCGCGTCCGTCAAGGGCGAGCAGGCGACCAAGGCCGCGCCGGGCTCGGCGCCCGCCGCTGCTCCGGCCGCTGCGTCCGCTGGTGCTGGTGCTGCTGCCGCTGGTGGGACCGCCACCGATGTGGCGACCAAGGACGAGCCGGAGGCAGGTGACGTCACCGTCACCGAGGACACCGTCACCGAGACCGCCGACGTCGGTCCCGCCGCCAAGGCGTCCGGCGGCTCGTCGCTCTTCGACACCCCGGCTCCCGAGGAGTCGGCCCCCGCCGCCGCGCCGGCGTCCTCCGGATCGCTGTTCGACACCCCTGCGCCCGCTGAGGCGCCCGCAGCCAAGGCGGACGAGAAGGCCCAGGAGAAGCCGGCCGAGGCGTTCTCCGGCGGGTCGCTCTTCGACACCCCGGCCCCGGAGCCGGCGGCACCGAAGGACGAGGCGCCTGCCGAGGAGAAGCCCGCCGAGGCCGCCGCGGAGAAGCCCGCGGCCCAGCCGACGACAGACCTCGGCTCCGGTGGCTCGCTCTTCGACCTCGGCACCCCCGAGCCGGAGCCCGCCCCCGCTGCGACCCCGCCGGCAGCCACGACCGAGCCCACCGCCGCCGAGGAGAAGGCCGCCCCCGCGCCGACCGCCGATCTGGGCGGCGGAGGCTCGCTCTTCGACATCGCAGCTCCCGAGCCGGTCGCTGCCGAGCCGGCAGCCGCCGAGCCCGAGGTCGCCGACGAGGCGACCCCGGCAGCCCCGACGGAGGAGGAACCTGCGGCCGCAGTGGCCGTTGAGTCTCCCAGCGACTCAACGCCCAGCACGCCTGCCGCACCCGCCCCCCAGGTGGACCTCGGCAGCGGGTCGCTCTTCGACCTCCCGGCGCCCGAGCCGGCAGCCGCCGCACCCGCCGCCGCCGAGCCCGAGGCCGCAGTGGACCGTGAGTCTCCTGGAGACTCAGAGGCCAGCGAGCCCGCTGAGCCAGTCGCTGAGCCGGCCACCGAGGCGGAGCCGACGGCTGCCGAGCCGGCGCCCGAGGCGGAGCCGACGGCTGCCGAGCTGGCGCCCGCGAGCGGTACGACGTCGACGCCGGCGACGGACGTCGACCTGTCGAGCCTCGGGTCGCTGTTCGACCTCGAGGCGCCCGCGACCCAACCCGCAACCCAGCCGGCAACCCAGCCGGCAACCCAGCCTGCAGCCAGCTCCGAGCCGGCCGAGGCTGCCGGGGACGTTGAGTCTCCCAGCGACTCAACGGCCAGCGCGCCCGCCGAGGTGGCGGCCGAGCCCGACTCGGCAGCTGCGCCGGAGACCACGTCCGAGCCCGAGCCCGCGCCCGAGCCGCAGGCCGAGTCCCCGTCGGCACCTCCGAGCGGGGCGGACCTGAGCCAGGCGGCCCTGTTCCGCGACCCCGACGACGCCACGGCACCGGCCGAGCCCGAGCCCGCGAAGGACCCGGAGACCGTGCTCGACGCGGACGACGCCGACAGCGAGCCCGCAGCCGAGGCCTCGGCGGACGCGAGCGACGTACCCCCGACCACGGAGGACGAGCCCACGCCCGCCTCCGACGGCCAGGCTCACACGCCGCGGACGGATGTCGACATCAGCGGTTCGGGCTCGCTCTTCGACCTCTGAGGCGAGCTCGACCGACGGGGTTGTCAGGCTCTCGCTGAACTTGTCGGCCCGTGCATGGGCCGACAAGCTCAGCGATCCCCGGCTGACCGGGGATCGCTGAAGCGGCCGGAGAGCAGGCGTGATGTCACCGCGACGTCACATGACATCACTAAGGCATTGACATGACATCACTGTGATGTCAGAGTGGTGCACATGGACATCACCCCGTACGTCGACAGCCTCCGACGCGACCTCGTGGCCGCGTCCGAGGCCGGCAGCGACGAGCTCAAGCAGGCTGCCGAGCGCCTGGCGTACGCCCTCGACCCGAGTGCCCGCCTCGCGCTGATGGAGGCCATCTCCCACGCCGCGGCCGAGATCACCGCCGAGCTCCCCGACGGCAGCGTCGACGTCCGGCTGGTGGGCCGCGAGCTCGACTTCGTCGTCGAGGTCACGCCCCAGGCCGCGATGCCCGAGCCGCCCCCGCCGCCGGCACCCCCGGCGCCGCTGGAGGAGGAGGCCGGCGACCTGGCCCGGATCACCCTCCGCATCCCCGAGGGCGTCAAGGCCCGGGCCGAGGAGAAGGCGGCCGCGGCCGGGCAGAGCCTCAACACCTGGATGGTCAACGTGGTGCGCGCCGCCACCAACGACCACTCCATCAACGTCGACATCGACCTCAGCAGCGTCCCGTTCGTCGGCTACGACCCGTTCGCAGGCAACCGCAGGCAGGGGCAGGGCAACCGCCGGATGAGCGGCTGGCTCTGACCACCACGACCTGACGTCCCGGGGCCTCCGCGCCCCACCACCCATCGCTCCACGGACCGGCACCGCCGGCCCGGTGGGCGAGCACACCCTCAGGAGACCCGATGAGCAACCAGCTGGACCTCACCTTCGACACCCCGGAGCCGATCGGCCTCTACGTCGAGAACGGTCGCGGGACCGTCGACGTGACCGCCACCGACACCACCGAGACCACCGTCCGCATCACCGGGGAGCGCGCCGACGAGTTCGACGTGCGCGACCTCGGCGACCGGATCGCCATCATCGCCCCGCACCGCAGCGGCGGGTTCCTCGGCAAGGACCCACGCGCCGAGATCGTCGTCGAGGTCCCCGTCGCCAGCGGGCTCCAGGCCAAGGTCGGCAGCAGCGACGTCGCGGCGCACGGCCGGTTCAGCGACACCCGCGTCGACAGTGGGTCCGGCGACGTGTCCCTCGACGTCGTCGACGGCGACACCCTCGTCCAGACCGGCTCGGGCGACCTGGTCGCCGAGCACCTGCTCGGCGACGCGCGCATCAAGTCCGGCTCGGGCGACGTCGTCGTACGCCGTGCCGAGTCCGCGCTGGTCGTGACGACCGGCAGCGGCGACGTCCGCGTCGAGTCCGCCCGCGACGAGCTCGCCGTCAAGACCGGATCGGGCGACGCCCACGTCCTGTCGATGGGCGGCGAGGCGGTGTTCACCACCGGCTCGGGCGACCTGGTCGTCACCGAGGTCGCCTCGGGCCGCGTGACCGCCAAGACCGCGAGCGGAGACGTCCGCATCGGCGTCGTGTCGGGTACGCCGGTGTGGACCGACGTCAGGACCGCGAGCGGCCGCCTCACCTCGACCCTGCCCAGCACGGGCGAGCCCGCGCCCGACCAGCCCTACCTCGAGGTGCGGGCCACCACCGCCTCCGGCGACGTCACCCTCCACGAGAGCTGACCGCAGCCACCCCGTTCCGTCCTCACGTCCGACCCGAAAGGAGCATCGCCATGCACGAGTCACTCACCGACATCGAGCTGATCGCACGTCACCGCATCGCCGAGCGCGTGCGCTACTTCCCCCGCGCGCCCCGCACCAAGCGCCGCTGACGCCCGACGGCCGACGGCCGACGGCCGATCAGCGTCGCTCGCAGGAGCGCAGCTGCTCGCCCTTCACGCAGAGGTCCCGGCCCCGGCTGCCGTCCAGCCGGTCGCGGCCGGGGCCTCCGTCGAGCACGTCGCCCCGGTAGCCACCGATGAGCACGTCGTCACCGCCGCCGCCGTACGCGCGGACGGTGGCCTTCTGGATCCAGCGGAGGCGGAAGAGCTCCGGGCGGGCTCCCCCGCGGAACGCCACGAGCCCGGGTCCGTCGTTGCCCTCGACGATGAACTCCTCGGTGCCGGTCATCTTCGCGAAGAGCCCGCCGCCCACCGTGATGCGCCGCTTCGGCACGTGGATCGTGAGGTCGTACCGGTTCTTGCCGCCGACGTACGACGTGAGCTGGATCCTGTCGCGGCCGTTGCCGCCGTTCACGACGCGGGAGTCGTCGGCTTCCTGGCCGCGTCCGATGCCGAGCTCGAACGTGTCGTCCCCGCCACCGCCTCGCGCCCTCGTCTGCTGCGAGGTGGCGAACAAGTCGTCGCCGGGTCCACCGCCCAGCCTCGTGCCGGCAGCGTCACCCGCGGAGACGAGGTAGTCCTCGCCGTCCTCCCCGGTGAGGATGTCGGCGCCGTGGCCGCCCTCGACGATGTCGTCGCCGGCGCCGCCCTCGACCACGTCGTCGCCGGGGACGAAGGTGTCGTAGTTGCGCTTGTCCGGCGCCCAGCTGAGGTCTCCGTGCACCAGATCGTCGCCGGGCCCGCCCGTGATCGTGTCGTCTCCGCCGCCTCCGTGGATCTGGTCGTCGGCCGGCCCGCCGGTCAGCACGTCGTCGTACGGCGAGCCGACGATGCCGGTGAACTTCCCTGCCGGCGTCGCGGCGAACGTGTCGGTGCCCTCGCCGGTCGCGGTCAGCGTGGTGAGGTCGACGGTGACCGGTCCGGCGGCGTTGGCATAGCTCACCTGGTCGGCGTAGACGCTGTCGACGAAGTCGATGTCCTTCCAGCCGCCCTGGAAGCCCAGGTCCACGAAGTCGTCGCCCGGGCCGGGCTCGATGACGTCGCCCCAGTAGTCGTCGTCGGGGTAGTACTCGTCCAGCCCGCCGAAGAGCCGGTCGTCGCCGGCCCCGCCGACGACGTGGTCGTCGCTGCCGAGGCTGCAGATCGTGTCGTTGCCGGCCCCGCCGTCGATCCGGTCGCGCCCGTCGGTGCCGACGATCACGTCGTCCCCGGGCGTCCCCACCACCCACGGCTTGGGCCACGTCGTGGTGGACTGCACGACGATCGTGGCCGTCTTCCCCTCACAGGTCGGCACGTCGGCCGACGCGGGTGCGGCCAGGGTCGGGGTGACCGCCAGGGCGGTGGCCAGACCGAGCGCGGCGGTCAGGGACGTCGTACGCATGCGGGCTCCTTCGTCGGTGCTGTCCGCATGGAGACGTGCGCACGGGCCGGGAAGTTGCGAGCTCCCCGCCCGGTCGTGGAGCCGGCCGCTCAGGACTTCATCGCGACACCGCGACGCCAGTAGCCCATGAAGGCGACCTGGCTGCGGTCGAAGCCGAGCTCCTTGACCAGGTGGCGGCGCAGGCCCGTGACGACCGTGGACTCGCCCGCGATCCACGCGTAGGTGCCGCCCACGCCCGTCACGTCGCCCGGGACGTCCTCGCCGGAGGAGGAGTAGAACGGCGTCTCCCACAGGTCGGGGTCGACCTCGTCGGGAGCGACGTCGACGTGGGCGCCCGGGATCCCCAGGTGGGCGACCACGGCGTCGTGCAGGCCGAGGCCGAGCTCGTCGCCCTCGCGGGCCAGCCACACGACCTCGACGCCCGCCGGACCGCGTACGTCCTGGACGTCGGCAGCCAGAGGCACCTCGAGGAACGCCGTCCCCCGGGCGTCGTCGGGCAGCTGCTCGAGCACGGTGCAGACGGCGGGCACGGCGGTCTCGTCGCCCACGAGGAGGAGGTCGGCGCCGGGGCCGGGCGTGAACTCGATGCCGCCGTAGGGGTAGCCCCGCCGCGGCGCGAGCAGCGCGATCCGGTCACCGACCGTGGCGCGCGAGGCCCAGAGCGAGCCGGGGCCGACCATGTCGCCGTCGAGGTGGAGCACCATGTCGACGACGAAGGTCGTCGCTGCCCCGGAGCCGAGGACGTCGCGGATCGTGTAGGTGCGCATGTGACCGCGCTCGGCCGCCGGACGCTCGAGCCAGGTCGAGAACCAGGTCGCGTCGGCACCCTCGGTGGAGGTGATGCCGCCCGTCTCGGGGTCCGGGAGGATGAGCTTGATGCGCTGGTCCCAGCGCGGACCGTCGACCCCGAACTCGGCGAGGTCGGGGCTGCCGAGCTCGACGCGGACGAAGGTCGGCGAGAGCCGCTCGACCGCGACCACCTCGACCTCGGTGAAGAGCATGGGCAGGGCGGCCTGGTTCGAGCTGGCGGTCACGGTCATCGGATCTCCTGGCTGGCGTGGCGGGCAGGGGTGGACGGGCTGGGGCGTCGCGGCTGGTGGCGGCCGACGGGCACGACGAGGGGCGTGTGCGAGACCGGGTCGTCGATCACTCGGTTGTCGAGGCCGAACACGGTCCGCACGACCTCCTCGGTGACGACCTCGCGCGGACTGCCCTCGGCGACGATCTGCCCCGTGTGCAGGGCGACGAGGTGGTCGGCGTAGCGGGCGGAGAGGTTGAGGTCGTGGAGCACCATGACGATCGTGGTGCCGCGCCGGGCGTTGAGCTCGGCGAGCAGGTCGAGCATCTCGACCTGGTGCGCGACGTCGAGGTAGGTCGTCGGCTCGTCGAGCAGCAGCAGGTCGGTGCCCTGGGCGAGCGCCATCGCGATCCACACCCGCTGGCGCTGGCCGCCGGAGAGCTCGTCGACGACGCGGTCGGCGAGCCCGAGGGTGTCGGTGAGGGCGAGGGCCTCGGCGACCGCCTCGTCGTCGGCGCTGGTCCAGCGGCCGAACGGTCCGTGGTGCGGGTGCCGGCCGCGGCCCACGAGGTCGGCGACGGTCACGCCCTCGGGCGCGACGGGGTTCTGCGGCAGCAGCCCCAGCGTGCGGGCGACCTGCTTGGTCGGCAGCCGGTGGATCGCCTCGCCGTCGAGCAGGACCGAGCCCGATCGCGGCCGGAGCAGGCGGGCGAGCCCGCGCAGCAGCGTGGACTTGCCGCACGCGTTCGCACCGACGATGACGGTGATGCGGCCGTGCGGGACCTGCAGGTCCAGGTCGCGCACGACGGCGGTGTCGGTGTAGCCGAGCGTGAGGCTGCTGGCCTCCAGCCGGGCGGGTTGGGTGGGTGTGGCGGTGGTCATGCCGCCCTCCTTCCACGGTGTCCTCTGAGAGGGCCGCGGGCGAGCAGCCAGAGGAGGAACGGGGCACCGAAGGCGCCGGTGACGACGCCCACGGGCAGGTTGAGGTCGGCGAAGGCGTAGGCGCCGGCGTAGTCGCCCGCCAGCACGATCACCGCCCCGACGAGAGCGGCCGCCGGGAGCGTCGTACGTCCGTGGTTGAGGGCGCGGGCGATCGGCCCGGACAGGAAGGCGACGAACGCGACGGGGCCCGCCGCGGCGACCGCGACTGCGACGAGCAGCACGCCCAGGAGCATGAGCAGGTCGGTACGGCCGCGCCCGACGCCTAGGCCGGCGGCGGTGTCGTCGCCGAGCTCGGTCGCGCGCAGCGAGCGGGCGACCCACGCAGTGGCAGGCAGCAGGACGGCCAGGGCGAGCGACAGCAGCCCGATCGCCTGCCACGCGACGCCGTTGACGCTGCCAGTCAGCCAGCGCAGCACCAGCTGGACGTCGTACTCGTCGACGCGGGTGAAGACGTACTGGATGACCGACTGCATGGCGGCGGCGAGGCCGATGCCGGCCAGGACGAGCCGGAAGCCGCCGTGGTCACCGGCGACGGCGCGCACAGCGAGCGCGACGGCGAGGGCACCGACGATGGCGGCGGCGGAGACCGGCCAGCCGGTCCAGCCGGCCAGGGCGATCACCGTGATGGCGGCGGCGCTCGCACCGAGGCTCACGCCGACGATGTCGGGGCTCGCGAGCGGGTTGCGCAGCGTGGTCTGGAAGATGGCACCGCCCACGCCGAAGGCCACACCGACCAGCACGGCCAGCACGGCCCGCGGGAGCTTGGACTCCATCACGATGTAGGTGGCGCCGGGGAGCTGCTCCCCGCCGAGGATGCGGACGAAGTCGGGGACCGTGACGGTGTAGTCGCCCAGCAGGACGCGCGCGGCGAAGGCGCCGACCAGCGCGACGAGGAGGCCTGCGAGGAGGCGGCGGTGGTGGCGCACCGGCGCGCGGCGCGCACGGCGTACGACGTCCAGGGCGTCCGGGCTGGACGGCGTGGGCGGCTCGGTGGCGAGGGGGCGGCCGAGGGTCACGGTCACAACGCCCTCCCGGTGCGGCGGATCAGGGCGAGGAAGACGGGGACGCCGACGACGGCGGCCATGATGCCGACCTGCACCTCCGACGGCGGCAGCACGACGCGGCCCACCGTGTCGGCGACGACGACGAGGACGGCGCCGCCGAGCATGGAGAACGGGAGCAGCCGGCGGTGGTCGGGGCCGACGAGGGCGCGTACGACGTGGGGCACGACGAGGCCGACGAAGGCGATCGGCCCGGCCAGCGCGGTCGCCGTGCCGGCGAGCAGGACGATCGCGAGCGCGATCACGAGGCGGTCGCGGGTGGTTCGGCGGCCCAGGCCGCGGGCCAGGTCGTCGCCGAGCGCGAGGGTGTTGAGCAGGCGCGCGCCGGCGAGCGCCAGCGCTGCGCCGAGGAGCAGGAACGGGAGCCCGGCGAGGAGCACGTCGGTGCCCCGCCCGGCAACGGTGCCGACCTGCCAGAAGCGGAAGCTCTCCATCGTCTTGCGGTCGGCCAGGAGCAGGCCGGTGGTCCAGCTGGCGAGGCCGGCACTGAGGGCCGCGCCGGTGATCGCGAGCTTCATCGGCGTCGCGCCGTCACGGCCCAGGGACGCGATGCCGTGGACCGCCGCCGCGGCGACGGCGGCGCCGACGAAGGCGAGCGGGAGGAACTGGCCCATCCCGGAGAACCCGAAGGCCGTCATCCCGACGACCATCGCGAAGGTGGCTCCGGCGTTGACGCCGAGGATGCCGGGGTCGGCGAGCGGGTTGCGGGTCAGGCCCTGCATGACCGCCCCCGCCAGCCCGAGGGCGGCGCCGACGGCGAGGCCGAGGAGCGTGCGGTCCAGGCGGGCCTCGACCACCGCGTGCATGGGATGTGCGGCGTCCCAGACGGCGGCGAGCGGCACCGCTCGCGCCCCCACCAGCAGCGACAGGGCGCCGGCACCGGCCAGCGCCACGATCGAGATCGCGACGCTGGCCGGCAGGGCGGGACGACGCCTCTGGCCTCCCCCCGGAGCCCTCGAGACGTCGTCCCGCGTCGGGACGAGGGCGGCCATCAGCCCTCGATGGCCTCGACCACGTGAGGCAGGAAGTCGCTCACGATGACCGGGATGGAGAGAGGCGTGGGGTTGGTGGACGCCATCGCGTTCTGCTTGTCGGTCTCGGCGTACCAGTGGCCTTCGGCGATCGCGGGGATCTGGCCGAGGAGCTTGTCGTTCTCGATCGTCTCGACGTTGTCGGGCGAGTCGACCCAGGTGAGGAACACGTCGGAGTCGAGGTCGGCCGCCTGCTCGGCGGAGACCGTGCCGTAGAACTCACCCGGCTTGATGGCGTCGGCGACCGCCGGCGCGTCGACCATGCCGAAGTCGCGCAGGATCGACACGCGCGGGTCCTCGGGGGCGTACATGCCGACGGTGGAGAGGTCGGTGGCGGCGAGGTAGCCGTAGATCAGCTCCGCGCCCTCGAGCTCGGGGTTGGCCGCGGCGGCCTCGTCGATCGTGGTCTGGGTGTCGGCCGCGACGTCCTCGGCGAGGGCCGTACGACCGAGCGCCTCGCCGACCATCTCGAGCGAGGTCTGCCAGGGAGTGGTCCAGGGCGCCTCGGGGTAGGCGACGACCGGCGCGATCTTGGAGAGCTTGGCGTACTCCGCCTCGGTGATGCCGGAGTTCGTCGCCAGGATCAGGTCCGGTGCGAGCTCGGCGACCTCGTCGATCGGCGCGCCGTCGGCGTCGTCGTAGCGCACGGGCGCCTCGGCGCCGGCCTCCTCGACGGCCGCGTCGAACCAGTCCGTCGAGCCGCCGTCGTTGCCGCCCCAGGTGATCTTGGTGGCGCCGACGGGGACGACGCCCAGCGCGAGGGCGTGGTCGTGGTCGGTCCAGCCGAGGGTGGCGACCCGGGTCGGCTCGGACTCGATGGTGGTCTCGCCGAGCGCGTGCTCGATCGTGACGGGGAAGGCGTCGGGGTCGACGGACGTGGTCGACGTCGGCTCCGCCGCGGCCTCCGTGCCGCCGCTGGTGGACCCGGTGCTGCAGCCGGCGAGGGCTGCGGCCAGGACGGTGACCGCGGCCATCTTGATCAGGGTGGGCGCGGCGAGGCTTCGCTTCATCAGGACTCCGTGTGCTCGGTAAGGCAAGGCTAACTTAGGAAAGCCTAACCACACACCGCTCGATTAAGACAACAGGGGTGTGCCGTAATCCGCGATGTGGACCACGCGGTGGTCCACCGGGTTCCGGTTGCCCGGGGCGCGCGAGGACGACCGTCCCCCGATGGACTACCCCGGCAGGAGGCGGGACGGTGACGGCGTACGCCGCTCAGATGGACGTGCGGTGGAACCCCTGGAACGACCGGCTCGGGGTCGGGCCGCGCTGGCCCTGGTAGCGCGAGCCGTACTTCTCGGAGCCGTAGGGGTGCTCGCTCGGCGAGGAGAGCCGGAAGAAGCAGAACTGCCCGATCTTCATGCCGGGGTAGAGCTTGATCGGCAGCGTCGCGACGTTGGCCAGCTCGAGCGTGACGTGGCCCGAGAACCCCGGGTCCACGAACCCTGCGGTCGCGTGGGTGAGCAGGCCGAGCCGTCCCAGCGACGACTTCCCCTCCACCCGCGCGGCGACGTCGTCGGGCAGCGAGACGACCTCGTACGTCGACCCGAGCACGAACTCGCCCGGGTGCAGGATGAACGGCTCGTCGCCCTCCGGCTCGACCTCACGGGTCAGCTCGGACTGGTCGGCCGCCGGGTCGATGTGGGGGTAGCGGTGGTTCTCGAAGACGCGGAAGTAGCGGTCGAGCCGGACGTCGATGCTCGAGGGCTGCATCATCTGCGGGTCCCAGGGCTCGAGGGCGATCCGGCCGGCGTCGATCTCGGCGGCGATGTCGCGATCAGAGAGCAGCACGCGGCCGACCCTAGCCTCAGTTTCGAGACGGCGGCCCTCGTGGCCACAATGGATCGGTGACCTTCCACCGCTACGTCGCACTGGGCGACTCCTTCACCGAGGGCGTCGGCGACCCCGACCCCGCTCGACCCAACGGCCTGCGCGGCTGGGCCGACCGCGTCGCCGAGGTGCTCGCGCAGCAGACCGACGACTTCGGCTACGCCAACCTCGCCATCCGCGGTCGCAAGCTCGGCGCCATCGTCACCGAGCAGGTCGACGCGGCCCTCGCCCTCCAGCCCGACCTGGTCACCATCCACGGCGGTGGCAACGACGTGCTCCGCCCGCGCGTCGACATCGACGCCCTCGCCCGGACGTACGACGACGCGATCGCGCGGCTCACCGCGACCGGCGCGCACGTCGTCATGTTCACCATCTTCGACCCCGGTGCCGGGGGGATCTACGGCCCGATGCGCGGCCGGATGGCGATCTTCAACGAGTGGGTCCGCGAGATCGCCGACCGCCACGGCGCGAGCGTCGTCGACATGTGGCGGATGCGCGACATCGAGATCGCCGGCGTGATGGACACCGACCGGATGCACCTCAACAGCTCCGGCCACACCCACCTGGCCCACGCCGTCCTCGAAGCCATCGGCGTCGAGCACGGCCTCGACCCCGTGACCGTCGGTCCGCTCCCCGTCCTCGGGCGCCGCGAGACCTGGGCCGCCAACGCGCAGTGGACCCGCGAGTTCCTCGTGCCCTGGGTGCACCGCCGGCTCACCGGGCGCTCGTCCGGCGACACCGTCGCGCCGAAGCATCCCGCCCTTTCCAGCGTGCGCCCGCCGGTCCGGTAGCCCCGTCTAGTAGCATCTGGCCCGCCGTCCCCGGACGGCACTGCGGATGTAGCTCAGTTGGTAGAGCGCGACCTTCCCAAGGTCGATGTCGCGAGTTCGAGTCTCGTCATCCGCTCCACGTTGGTCTCCCGCCCCCAGCGGTGGCCCACCCACATTCCCGGCCCGCGGAATGTCGCTCACGCACCGCCCGCCGGCGCACCCCGGTGTCGCCGTACGAGCGGTGGCCCACCCACATTCCCGGCCTGCGGAATGTCGCTCACGCACCGCTCGAGCGACCGGAGCGCGCCGCTCACATCCCCCGGATGGGGCAGGAGTGAGACTTGCGACTTCTGGGGCCAGAGAGGACAGTGAGGCGTCCGTCTGTCTCGGATCGAAGGTCTTCCCCCATGCCTGCTCTTCCCCGCCCGACCCTCCGCAAGGTCGCCCACCGCATCGCCGACGAGGACACCTCGCGCCCGCTCTGGCGCCACCCCGTGACCATCGCCGCCGCGGCGCTTGCGCTCACCCTCGGCGCCGTCCCGCTCCTCCCCGACGGCGGGCAGGACGACCGGGGCGAGATCGCCCCGACCGCCGAGACGACCCGTGCTCCCGGCGCCGTCGGCCGCGGCGGGGTCACGCCCGCGATGCGGACGGAGATCGACCGCGTGCTCGGCGAGGGTGCGGCCCTCGACCGCGCGGAGGGGCGTACGGCGCTCGCGCAGGCGTCGGTGCGGTGCGCGACCTTCGAGGGCCAGCGCTACTGCCTCGGCTTCGGCTGGACCAACCAGTCGGAGGAGGCCCTCGCGGCACGGCTGGAGACCCGCCCGACGACTCGCGCCGCCGAGCGCACCGGGGACCTGGACGCCGACGGGCTGCTGGCCCGCGCCCAGTCGCGTACGTCGACCGCACGCACGGAGGCGGAGCGCGCCGAGCTGACGATGGCAGCCCGCTCGGTCGGCAAGGTCTGGATGCTGCGCCACGAGATCCAGGGCGTGCCGCTGCCCGAGGGCTTCGCCGCGCGCCACCCCGAGGTCACGGCGGGGATCGAGGCCCGCGGTGGCTTCGGGGAGTCCTACCCGAAGCGATCGAAGATCCTCAGCAGCAAGGTGGCCCAGGCCCAGAACACCACCTACTGGTGCGGCCCGGCGACGATGCAGGCCATCGGCTGGGGCTCGCAGGAGAAGCGGAAGAACCAGTCCTACTGGGCCCGGCGCCTCGGCACCACCACGGCCGGCACCGCGATCACCGACATGGTGCGCGTGGTCAACAACAAGACCGACTACGACGAGGACACCCACGCCGGTCCCTACGTCGTGCTCGACATCAGCGACTTCAGCTTCAAGCAGTGGTACCGGCTGATGATGCGCCACATCCACGACTACAAGGCGCCCGTCGTCCTCCACCCGTCGCTGCTCACGCAGTACTACCCCTACCTCGACGACGACGCGAGCGGCCACTTCCAGGTCGGCCGCGGCTTCGACCAGAACCCGGGAGGGAACCCGCAGCTCGGCTACTTCGAGCCGTGGGACCAGTCGAAGTTCGACCCCAGCGAGCCGGCCATCGGCCGCGTGCAGTGGCGCAACGCCTACCGCTCGTTCCGCGCCAACCTCGCCCACTTCCAGCACAACATCGGCGTCTGACGTGCGCGGACGTACGACGGCCACGCTGGCGCTGCTGCTCGCGCTGACCGGCTGCGCCGGGACCGACGGGCCCGACGGGCCCGACCCGGGCCACGACGCGAGCCACGACCCCAGCCACACGGAGACCCCCAGCTCGACCGACGAGCCCGCCGACCTGCCGAGCGGCGGCCCGGTCGACGACCCGGTCGAGGTCGAGCCCGCATCCGCGCCGCTGGACTGGCAGGACACGGGCGTCGAGGCCGGCACCCGTTACGTCAAGGGTCCGGAGTGGGAGGCACTCGGCGACGCGGGTGACACCACGGTCGAGCTCGCGCGCGACGGCAAGGCCGTGACCGTCGCGGCCGGCCGCGGGCGCACGATCTCCGAGGTCCTGATGAGCGAGGACTGGGCCGTCGTCGTCCGGCAGGACAAGGCCGAGACCGACCCCAGCGAGGTGGCGGTCGTCGACCTCACCACCGGCGAGACCGGCGAGGTCGCCACTCCCCCGGCGGCGAGCGGCGGCGCGTGGGCCCTCACCGCCGGCGACCTCTACTTCCCGACGTACGGCGACGGCGGTGCCTACTGCCTGGCCACCGCGGCCCTGGCCGACGACAACGGCGAGGACGGCTGGTGCGCCCCCGACCGCAGCGGCTTCTCCGGGCTGACGGCGAGCGAGCACGGGGTCGGGATGATGACCTTCGACGACGCCCGCCCCGTGGCCTGCCGCACGGCCAACCTCCTCGACGACAGCGGCGTGCCGCAACCGCTCGAGGGTCCGGACGACTGCACGGCGTGGGACGTCGCGGCCACCGCCGACGGCGCCCTGTGGTCCGAGGTGCCCAAGCCGCGCCGACAGGAGGAGGCCCGTTTCCACGCCTCCGCCGACGGCACCTACTTCGACCTCGGACCGGGCACGACCGGCACCGCCGTCCCCTGCGGCGACTCGGTCTACTTCGTCCGCGACCCGCAGGGTCCCGACGAGCCCGCGCGACTGATGCGCTGGACCCCGCAACGCACGCTCGAGGTCGCCTACGAGTCCCCCTCGACCGGCAACGCGTTCCTCGGCGAGCCGACCTGCGGCGGTGGCGTGCTCACGCTGGCGTCGTACGGCGAGAAGGGCGACCAGCACGTCTGGGCTACGGTCTCCTGACGTGAGCTTCACCGGATTCCCCGTCGCCGCGCTCGACTTCTACGACGACCTCGAGATGGACAACACCAAGTCCTTCTGGGAGAGCCACAAGCACGTCTGGAAGGAATCGGTCGAGGCGCCGACGAAGGCGCTGATGGCCGCGCTCGAGCCCGAGTTCGGGACGGCCAAGGTGTTCCGCCCCTACCGCGACGTCCGGTTCGCGAAGGACAAGACGCCCTACAAGACCCACCAGGGCGCGTTCGTCGCGGCCGGCCCCCGCACGGGCTGGTACTTCGAGATCTCGCCGCGGGGCACGCGGGTCGGGGCCGGGTTCTACGACGCCGACGGGCCCACCCTCGCCGCGATCCGCGACGCGATGGCCGACGACAAGACCGGCGCAGCCCTCGACCGGCTCCTCAAGCGCCTCGAGAAGGACGGCTTCGACGTCGGCGGCGAGCAGCTGAAGACGTCGCCGCGCGGCTACGACACCGACCACCCACGCATCCACCTGTTGCGCCGCAAGCAGCTCTTCGTCGGCCGGTCCTACGGCTTCGAGGCCGACGCGATCGACGCCGGGCTCGTCGACCGGGTGCGCGCCGACTGGAAGTCCCTGCGCCCGCTGGTCAGCTGGCTGCGCGCGGTCCCGGTCGACTGACGCCCATGATCGTCACCTTCGACCTCTTCAGCGCCCTGCTCGACACCCGCACCGGGGCGTCGCGAGCCTTCTCCGCGATCGCCGACGAGCGAGGCTGGGACCTCTCCGGCGAGACGCTCTACGACACCTGGGACGGCCACAACAAGGCGCTCCAGCGGGAGGCTCTCCCGCCGACCAGCTTTCGCGACGTCTCACGGACGGCCCTCGTGGCGGCGTACGCCGACCTGCGGCTCGACGCCGCGCTCGCGCCGACCGATCTCGCCCGGTTGCACGAGACGATCCCCGACTGGCCCTTGTGGCCCGACGTCGCGGCAGGGGTGGCCGCGGTCGCCGGCCTCGACCGGGTCGCCGGGGTCGCGCTCCTCTCCAACGTCGACGACGACCTCGCCCGACTGACTCGCGCGCACCCGCTGGTCGACCCGGACCTGGTGCTGAGCTCGCAGCGGCTCGGCGCCTTCAAGCCCAGCTCGGCGATCTACACGCGCGCCGTCGCAGCCGTGGCGCCCGAACGCCTGGTCCACGTCGCGGCCTCGGCACGAGACGTACGAGGTGCGCTCGAGGCCGGCATCACCGCCGTACGACTGGTGCGCCCGGGGCACGTCGTGGACCCCACCGGCCCACGGCCCCCGCACGAGGTGCGGGACGCCGCGGAGCTGGCCGACGTCGTCGACGGACTCTGAGGACGATCAGACGGTCGGCACGACCAGGACCGCCCACGCCACGAGCGGCGCGATGACCACGATCGACATCCCCCACTGCATCAGGCGCTTGAAGACCAGCTCGCGCTGGTCGGGCTCGGCGTTGGCCACGACCAGCGCTCCGTTGGTGGAGAACGGGCTGCAGTCGACGACCGAGCTGGAGATGGCGAGGGCGGCGATGAGGCCCACCGCACTGACCTGGTCGGTGAGCAGGAACGGCACGGCCAGCGGGATCAGGGCGCCGATGATCCCGGTGGTCGAGGCGAAGGCGGACACCACGGCGCCGATCAGGCAGATCAGCAGGGCCGCGACGAGCGGCGCGCCGACGTCGGCCACCCCGTCGCCCAGCCAGTCGACCACGCCCTGGTTCTGCAGCAGCGTGACGTAGGTGACGATGCCGCCGATCAGCAGGACGGTGCCCCAGCTGATCTTCTCGACCGCACCCTTGGCGGAGGCCGGGAACGCGAGGGTGAGAGCGACGGCGATGGTCAGGGCGGTGAAGCCGACATCGAGGTCGAAGCCGAGCGCCCCGACCATCAGGAGGACCAGGCCGAGGAGGGTCACGCCGCGCTGGACGTTGAGCACGCTCGGGTCGTCGCCCGCGGCGCCGGCGGGGCGGACGGAGCGCCTCGCCTCGACCGCCGAGTGGGGGGCGCCTGTGCTGGCGCCGGCACGCGTCGCGGCGTGGGACACGCGCTCGGCCTCCGCCCCCATGGTGGCGACGGAGACGTCCTCGCGGCCGCGGGCGATCAACGCCCGGCCGCCGAACGCCAGGTAGGTCACGACGGCGATCGCGGTGGCGGCGAGGAAGGTGGAGAAGAACAGGAACGTCTGGCTCCCCGGCAGGTCGTTGCTCTCGACCACACCGTTGGTGATCGACCCGAAGATCCCGATCGGCGAGAAGCTGCCGGCGGTCGCGCCCTGCACGACCATCATGCCCATCATCACCGGGTGGATCTGGTAGCGGACCGCGAAGCCCATCGCGACCGGCGCGACGATCGCGACGGCCGCCGGGCTGACGGCTCCGATCGCCGTGACGATCGCGCAGACCACGAACATCGCCCACGGCACGAGGGCGACCCGGCCGCCGACCGCACGCACCGAGCCGTGCACGATCCAGTCGACGGTGCCGTTGTTCTTGGCGAGGGCGAACAGGTAGGTCACCCCGACGAGGATCACGAACAACCCGCTCGGGAAGCCGGCGAGCACGTCGTCGGTCGTGGCGTCGTAGACCGCCAGGCCGACGATGAACGACGCCACCAGAGCGAGCGCGCCCATGTTGACACCGCGCACGGTGGCGACGAGGAAGACGATCGCGAGGACCGCCAAGGAGATCAGTTCGTGTGACACGAGGTCCACCTTGCTGGGTTCGACGAGGTGCCCGAGGGGCCGGTGTGACGAGCATCATGCCAGTGGCTAGGCCACCTGACAACCAGTCCACCAGCCCCTAGGATGACGCCATGGCCGACTCGCCGTCCCGCAGGAACCTGCCGCCGCTGCGCCGCGAGCGGCTCTACGAGAGCCTGGCGGCGCACATCTCCGACTTCATCGAGGCGCAGGGCCTGGTGGGGGGCGACCGACTGCCGCCCGAGCGTCAGCTGGCCGCCGAGCTCGGCGTCAGTCGAGCCACCCTGTCGCGGGCCCTCGCCTCGCTCGAGACGCGGGGGCGCATCGAGGTCCGCCACGGCGTCGGCGCTCTCGTGCGCGACGTCGACCACGGTGCCGACTCGCGGCTGAAGGAGCGAGTCGAGACGCGTCCGCCCGCCGAGGTGGCCAGCGCCCGCGAGTCCATGCTCGCCGGTCTGGCGCGCGCCGCGTCGGTGCACCCGAATGCCTCGCTCCGGCTCGCCATGCTCGCCGACGACGGCCGCCCGCGCACGTTCGAGCACACGTGGCGATGCGTACGCCGCCTCGCTGACTCGCCGCTGCTCGCCGACCTCGACGATCTCCTGGCCGACAAGGCTCCCGCCCCGCCGGACTCCCCCGCGCTCCGCCACTCGCTCGACGTGCTCTCCGACGCGATCATCCGTGGCGATGCGAGTGCCGCAGCCGTGGCCTGCCTGGGGATGCTCTCCGACTGACGGTCCGGGTGGCCCCGCCAGTGGCCAGTCCACCGAGACTCGGACGTCCCTGACCACCGGCCCGCGGCCCGCCGCTCCCGTGACGGAGGCATCCGGGTGGTGCGCCCCGACGGGCGGAGTTCGACCGCCCGTGGCGCAGCGTTCACCCGCGGGTCGAGTGCGTGGCCGAGGCTCGCGCCATGGCCAAGAGACTGTTCATCCTGCACCTCGGTCCCGACGCGGTGGACGTGTCGTCGATGGCCGGGGCGCTGGCGGTCGGCGGCGTCCGGACCCCCGCCGTGGGCGACGACGCCCTCGCCCACGCCCAGGTCGAGATCCTGCGCGCGCACCGGTCGGCCGGCCTCCGGCGCAAGGACGTTGAGGGAGCCTGGGCCCGGGTGTGCCGACGTGCCCGCAAGAGCGGCGCGGACTGCTTCGTGA
This sequence comes from Nocardioides sp. P4_G10, assembly GCF_056401175.1. Lineage (NCBI taxonomy): Bacteria > Bacillati > Actinomycetota > Actinomycetes > Propionibacteriales > Nocardioidaceae > Nocardioides > Nocardioides sp. P4_G10. The sequence continues at coordinate 95,632 of NZ_JBFUJV010000017.1, forward strand.
GCATGCCGGAGTGGTTCGGGGCGACGCCCGAGCAGGCGGCACTGGCGCTGGACGGCCTCGCGGACTTCCGCGTCGTGCTCGTGGCGACGAGCGGGTTCACCGACCCGCCGCGCGCCTGGCTGTCGCTGGTGAAGGACGAGCGCTCGCACGTGCTGCCCGCCCGGCTCAGCGACGAGCAGCTGGCCGCGCAGGTGGCGCGGATCGCGCTGATGGAGGAGGAGGCGCGCCTCGACCGCCGGCTCGCCAAGGTGACCCGGCGACGCCGGATGCTCGACCGGAGGCCGGCCGCCTGACGCGTCTGGTCAGTGCGGCTGCCAGGCGTCGTCGTCCTCGGTGAGGGCCGAGACCGCCTGCGGCAGCGTGCCGTCGGCCAGCTGCTGGATGGTGACCTGCTCGAAGACCATGCGGAGCGAGTGCCGGGCAGCGATCCACACGTGCTGCAGCACCTGCGCGCTGTCGTCGTACTCGACCGCCTCGGGGCGCAGGCCGTAGACCGACACGAGCGGCCCGTCGACCGCGCGGATCACGTCGGCGACCGTCACCGACTCCGGCTTGCGCGCGAAGCGCCAGCCGCCGGACTGGCCGCGCTGCGACACCACGATGTCGGCGCGTCGGAGGTCGGCGAGGATCGCCTGGAGGAAGCCGTGCGGGATGCCCTGCGCCTTGCCGAGCTGCTCGGCGCTGACCGCGGTCCCGTCGGTGCGCACCGCGATCTCGATCAGGGCCCGAAGGGCATAGTCGGCTTTGGCGGAGACGCGCATATGCCTAGTTTGTCAGATATGTCGGCATAGACAGTGCTCTTGGTCGACACGGAGCCCGCACGCACGCGCGTACGCCGCCCCCCGCGGGCGCGGGAGACGGCGTACGTCGAACGACGTGCGGGTCAGGCGGTGGCGGTCTCGAGCTCCGCCTCGTCGACCCGGGCCGCCGCCTTGGACAGGCGCTCCTGCTTGACCGCCCAGACGATGCCGGAGATCCAGAGCACGAAGATCAGCGCGGCGGCGACGGCAACGCCGACACCCGGGACGCCGACGGCCTCGAGCAGCGTCTTGGAGTTGGTGAGGATGATCAGGCCACCGGCGGCCACACCGAGGACGCGGGCAGCGAGGTGCTTGACGAGCCAGGCCGCGATCGGAGCGGCGATCACGCCACCGGCCAGCAGCGCGCCGGCGTAGCCCCAGTTGATCCCTGCGGAGCCGAGTCCGAAGAGGAAGCCGAGCGAGGCGCCGACGGCGACGACGAACTCGGAGGTGTCGATCGAGCCGACGACCTTGCGCGGCTCGAGCCGACCACTGGAGAGCAGCGACGTGGTGCCGACCGGACCCCAGCCTCCGCCACCGACGGCGTCGAGCGTGCCGGCGACGAGGCCCATCGGGGCGAGGAACATCGCGGAGGGGTGGCCCTTGAAGGTCGGGCGCTCGCCGCCGAGGCGGAGGAAGCGGTAGACGACGTAGAAGCCGAGGCTGAGCAGGATCACGGCGACGACCGGCTTGGCGACCGCGGCGTCCATGTTGGACAGGAGGGTCGCGCCGACGAAGGCGCCGACGAACCCCGGCAGCGCGAGGATCGAGACGGTGCGCCAGTCGACGTTGCCGAACTTGTGGTGCGACGCACCGGAGACCAGCGAGGTGCCGATCTCGGAGAAGTGGACGGCGGCCGAGGCGGCGGCGGGAGCGACCCCGGCTGCCAGCAGCAGCGTCGAGGAGGTCACGCCGTAGGCCATGCCCAGGGAGCCGTCGATGAGCTGGGCGATGAGGCCCACCACACCGAGAACGATGAGCTTGCGCATGTTGCGAGGTCCTTCCGGGACGGAGCAGGGAGCAGTAGTCGTGCGACTGGGGTATGTCAGGTGAAAGAGTAGACATACTTAGGGTGATAGACAAAACCGATCTAGCCCGCGGCGTGTCCTTGCACCCCCTCTGTCAGCGATGTCGTACGCCGATCCCCCTGTCCAGCGCGGTTTTCGGCGTTCGTGTTGCGCGAAGCGCGGTTGCGAGGCATCCTTTAGTTACTGGCGAGTAGAACTACTCAGTAGGGCTCGCCCCCGAGACCGCACCGCACACGGAACAGGTGGAAGCTGTGAGCCACTACAAGACCAACCTCCGCGACATCGAGTTCAACCTCTTCGAGGTGCTCGGCCGTGACGCCGTGCTCGGCACCGGCCCCTTCGGCGAGGTCGACGGCGAGAGCGCGCGCGAGATCCTCCGCGAGGTCGAGCGGCTCTCCCGCGAGGACCTGGCCGCCTCCTACGAGGACAGCGACCGCAACCCGCCCGTCTTCGACCCGGCCACCCACACCGCACCGGTGCCCGAGTCGTTCAAGAAGAGCTACCAGGCGTGGATGGACTCCGAGTTCTGGCGCCTCCAGGTGTTCGAGGAGATGGGCGGCACCCCCGCCCCCTCGTCCCTGATCTGGGCGCTCGGCGAGATGGTGCTCGGCGCCAACGCGCCCGTGTGGATGTACGCCGCCGGCCCGGCTTTCGCCAACGTCGTCCACCGCAACGGCAACGAGCGCGACAAGGCCGTCGCCCAGCACATGGTCGACCGGCAGTGGGGCTGCACCATGGTCCTCACCGAGCCCGACGCCGGCTCCGACGTCGGCGCCGGTCGCGCGAAGGCCGTCGCCAACGAGGACGGCTCGTGGAACATCACGGGCGTGAAGCGCTTCATCACCAGCGCGACCCACGACATGAGCGAGAACATCATGCACCTCGTCCTCGCGCGCCCCGAGGGCGTCGAGGGCGCCGGCGGCCCCGGCACGAAGGGCCTCTCGCTCTTCTGGATGCCGGAGCACCACTTCGACCCCGAGACCGGCGAGCTGACCGGTGAGCGCAACGGCGTCTACGTCACCAACGTCGAGCACAAGATGGGCATCAAGGTCTCCAACACCTGCGAGGTCACCTTCGGCGACCCGCAGGTCGGCGGCGGCGAGCCGGCCAAGGGCTGGCTGCTCGGCGAGGTCCACAACGGCATCGCGCAGATGTTCCAGGTCATCGAGAACGCCCGCATGATGGTCGGCACCAAGGCCATCGCCACCCTCTCGGCCGGCTACCTCAACGCCCTCGACTACGCCAAGGAGCGGGTCCAGGGCGCCGACCTCACCCAGGCCGCCGACAAGACCGCGCCCCGCGTGACGATCACCCACCACCCCGACGTACGCCGATCGCTGATGACCCAGAAGTCGTTCGCCGAGGCGATGCGCGCGCTGGTGCTCTACACGGCCACGTGGCAGGACCAGGTGATGATCGCCGAGCACGAGGGCACCACCGACTCCGACGAGGCCCGCCTCGCCGCCGCGGTCAACGACCTGCTGCTCCCGATCGTCAAGGGCTACGGGTCCGAGCGCTCGTGGGTGCTGCTGGGCACCGAGTCGCTGCAGACCTTCGGCGGCTCCGGCTTCCTGCAGGAGTACCCGATCGAGCAGTACGTCCGCGACGCCAAGATCGACACCCTCTACGAGGGCACCACTGCGATCCAGGGCCAGGACTTCTTCTTCCGCAAGATCGTCAAGGACCAGGGCCGCGCGCTCGGCCACCTCGCCAAGGAGATCGAGGGCTTCATCGCCTCCGAGGCCGGCAACGGTCGCCTCAAGAACGAGCGGGCGCTGCTCGCCACCGCCCTCGAGGACGCCAACGCCGTCGTCGGCCACATGATCAACGACCTCATGTCGTCGGCCGAGGAGCTGCGCAACATCTACAAGGTGGGCCTCAACACGTCCCGCCTGCTGATGGTGCTCGGCGACGTCGTGTGCGCCTGGCTGCTCCTGCGCCAGGCCGAGGTCGCACTGGAGAAGCTGGCCGGCGACGTGTCGGACAAGGACAAGGCGTTCTACGAGGGCAAGGTCCTCGCCGCCCAGTTCTTCGCCCAGACCAACCTGCCGAAGATCAGCGCCGAGCGCGCCATCGCCGAGGCCACCACCCTCGACCTGATGGACCTCGACGAGGCGTCCTTCTGACAGCTGACCCATCGAGCGGTGGCTCAGCCACATTCCCAGGTGGCGGATTCAAGCGGTGGATGCAACACCGGTTGGTTTTGGTGGGTTCGACAGTAGTTCGTCGAGTGCCTGTGCCGGTGTCTTCCAGCCGAGGGTCTTGCGGGGTCTGCGGTTGAGCTTGGCGGCGACGTGGTCGAGGTAGTCGAGCTGGTAGACCGACAGGTCGGTGCTTTTGGGGAAGTACTGGCGCAGCAGGCCGTTGGTGTTTTCGTTGCTGCCGCGCTGCCAGGGCGAGTGGGGGTCGCAGAAGT